>NZ_JAIQZM010000024.1:0-7885 GCF_023333595.1 Argonema galeatum A003/A1 | reverse complement strand
AAGAATAAGAACGTGAGTTTTTTTGGTGGCCTATGTGTAAGGATTATGATGTCTTTACTCATTGTTGGTGTTAGGGCGATCTCGTCAAATTCTTTGTTTTCATCGGTGGTTAATTTTTTAACGCTGATGAAGACGGATGAAGACAGCTAAGAATAATCTTCAAATTTCTTTTAAATCCAAAACCCCTTTAATTTTAGATTTTAGATTTCTAGGAAATTTGAAATCCAAAATCTAAAATCTAAAATTCCTAGTCTTCCTCTACCAAATCTTCGCGGCTGAGCGACTCATAAGTAGGTTTAGATGGCGTGCGCCGATTTCCCACATCTGCCATCAGGTCTACCTCCACATCGCGACTGCTGCCATCTTCTGCTGTCTCCACCTTGTGGACTGCGATATCCAGTCCCAGAGATTGCAGTTCTCGCATGAGAACCTTGAAAGATTCGGGAGTGCCGGGACGGGGAATGGACTTGCCCTTCACGATCGCATTCAGCGCCTCGTTCCGTCCCTGCATATCATCCGATTTCACAGTCAGCAACTCTTGCAGGGTATAGGCAGCGCCAAAAGCTTCCAGCGCCCAAACTTCCATCTCTCCAAAGCGTTGACCGCCCTGTTGCGCCTTGCCACCCAGAGGCTGCTGCGTCACCAGAGAGTAGGGTCCGGTAGAACGAGCGTGAATCTTGTCATCCACAAGGTGAACGAGTTTGAGCATATACGCCTTGCCAATAGTTATGGGCCGATCGAATGCCTCCCCCGTCCGCCCATCGTAGACAGTTATCTTGCCCGGATTTTCTGGGTCAAACAGCCAATCTTTGCCCGTCTCTTCCCGCGCCTGTTCCAGTTTGCCGTGAACTGTGGTGCGCGAAGCTTCTAAGCCGTAGCGCTCGTCAAAAGGAGTGATCTTGAACCGCGTACCCAGATTTTCCCCAGCCCAGGAGAGCAGACACTCGAATACCTGACCCACATTCATCCGGCTTGGCACCCCCAACGGATTCAACACAATATCCACTGGCGTTCCATCTGGCAGGTAGGGCATATCTTCTAGGGGGAGAATGCGGGAGATAATCCCCTTATTCCCGTGGCGACCCGCCATCTTATCCCCCACCTGAATCTTGCGCTTTTGGGCAACATAAACTCGCACCACCATATTTGCGCCGGGGGGAAGTTCGTCACCTTGTTCTCTGGTGAAAACTCGCACATCCACCACTCGTCCCTTCTCACCATTCGGCACCCGCAGCGAGTTGTCCCGCACATCGCGAGCCTTTTCCCCAAAGATCGCTCGCAGCAGCTTCTCTTCTGGAGGTTGGTCAGATTCGCCCTTTGGCGTCACCTTGCCCACGAGGATATCGGACGCCTCTACCCAAGCCCCAATGCGGATGATGCCCGTCTCATCCAGTTGGCGAAGAGAATCTTCCCCCACATTGGGAATTTCTCTCGTGATTTCTTCCGGGCCCAGCTTCGTTTGGCGAGCCTCGATCTCGTACTTCTCGATATGGATAGAAGTGTAGATATCGTCAGAGACGAGACGCTCGTTGATGAGGATGGCATCCTCGTAGTTGTAACCTTCCCAAGGCATATAGGCCACGAGGATATTGTGACCCAGAGCGATTTCGCCACCCTCAGTTGCCGAACCATCTGCCAAAACCTGACCCGCCTTCACTACAGCGCCTATCTTCACCAGCGGACGTTGGTTGAGACAAGTATCTTGGTTCGATCGCTGATACTTCTGCAAGATATATTCAACTTCTTGTTCGTTGCGAGCTTGACGTGCTTCAGCTTTCGTAGGGGAAATAGTATTTTGTTGTCCCTCTGCCCCTTCTGGACGATGCGTCTTCACCCGAATCCTCTCTGCATCCAGATAAGTCACCTCACCATCGTGGCGAGAAACTATCACCATGCCGCTATCACGGGCCGCCTGCGCCTCCAACCCAGTCCCCACCAGCGGACGCTCCGGCTTCAGCAACGGAACCGCTTGGCGCTGCATATTCGACCCCATCAGCGCTCGGTTCGCATCATCGTGTTCCAAAAAAGGAATCAGGGATGTCGCCACAGAAATGATCTGGACTGGAGAGACCGCCATATAATCCACCTGCATAGGCGTAGTAGTGGTGAATTCTTGGCGATAGCGAACCGGAACAGTTTCCCCCAAGATTTTTCCCTCTTCATCTATGGGAATATCCCCCGGCGCAACCCGCTTATCATCTTCCTCATCCGCAGTCATATAGGCAGGGATGCGAGAACTCAATATCTTGCCATTTTCCACAGGCCAGAAAGGAGTTTCCAGAAAGCCATATTGATTTACCCGCGCATGAGTCGCCAGAGAACTGATCAGACCCGCATTCGGTCCTTCTGGCGTCTCAATGGGACAAATCCGTCCGTAGTGGGAGGGGTGAATATCTCGCACCGCAAAACCCGCCCGCTCTCTCGTCAAACCGCCAGGGCCGAGTGCTGAGAGTCGGCGCTTGTGAGTCAACTCTGCCAGTGGATTGGTCTGGTCCATAAACTGAGATAGCTGACTAGAGCCAAAAAACTCCTTAATCGCCGCCACCAAAGGCTTCGGATTCACCAAACTGGCGGGAGTCAGAGATTCCGCATCCGAGACAGTCATCCTTTCCCGAATAATCCGCTCCAACCGATTTAGCCCCACCCGCACCTGGTTCTGAAGGAGTTCCCCCACCGATCGCACCCGGCGATTTCCCAAGTGGTCGATATCATCCGTGCTGCCAATATCAAATTCCAGATTGATGAGATAGTCGATGCAACAGAGAATATCTGGCGGCGTCAGCACCCGCACTGTATCCGCCACCGAAAGTCTCAACTTTCGATTCAGCTTATACCTGCCCACCCGACCCAAATCGTATCGCTTCGGGTCAAAAAATCGACTATCCAACAGCTGCTGTCCCCCAGAAACTGTGGGCGGCTCACCCGGTCGCAGCTTGCGATATAGCTCCATCAGGGCTTCCTCCTCTGTCGGATTCCCCTCCTTCTCCAAAGTCTTCTGAAAATATTCTGGGTGGCGCAGGGCATCAAAGATTTCGTTATCCAACAGTCCCAGACTCTTCAGCAACACTTGGGCGCTGAGTTTGCGGGTCTTGTCGATGCGTACCCACACGAGGTCGTTCTTATCTGTCTCAAACTTCAGCCACGCTCCTCTGTTGGGGATGAGGCTGGCGCTGTAGGTGCGCCGTCCGTTTTTGTCCACCTCTGACTTATAGTAAACCCCAGGACTGCGGACAATCTGGTTCACTATTACTCGTTCCGCTCCATTAATAATAAAAGTGCCGCGATCGGTCATCAGAGGCAAATCCCCAATGAAGACCTCCTGCTCCTTTATTTCGCCAGTTTCCTTATTAATCAGCCGTGTAGGCACATACATCTGCACGGCGTAAGTGCTGTCCCGGCGCTTCGCCTCATCCACATCATATTTGGGACGCTTCAGCTTGTAATCCTTTCCCAAGAAATGCAACTCCAGCTTGCCGGTGTAGTCGGTAATCGGCGAGAAGCTGTTCAGTTCCTCAATTAGCCCCTCTTCCAGAAACCAGCGAAAGCTCGCTCGCTGAATCTCAACTAAGTCTGGTAAAGTGACAGTGGGTTCCGTGTAAGTCTGATTAGTCATCGGGTAGCGAGTAGTGGGTAACTTTTTTTACTGAATACCAAACGGTCAGTTTATGTGCGTGCAAAGTATATCTTGGAAAAAACTGATAGTAAGGGCGAGTCGCTTGCGACACGATCGGGGTGGGATGTCATTATAGTTGATAGTTGGCATTGTCCGCTCGTATATTGCCCGAACTCAAGGGCGCATCCATTGGGGAGGAAGCATTCGGTAACATATCTTTGGCTTTAACCAACAAGTTATCCAAGGGAATGCTTCGCACCTATACGGTTTATGGTTTTTGGGTAGGAGTGGTGAATAGATCTACTAAGCCCCTATTTTCAGATTTGTTTCCGTTTTCCAACAGATAGCACACACAAGTGCCCTCTGATTATTATTTGTGGCGGTGAATTGTGGCCTAAAATGGCTACGCTGTGCAGATTAAGTCAAGATAGAGTTCATAGCGCCTTATTCCTTTTACCATTATGGCGCAAGCTTTAACCTATTGACGTGAAAATCATCCGAAATCCGCACAACGGAATTCTGGATTTCGATCGGATCGCAGTCAAACACGATCGCCTATCATAGCAAACAAAACCATTATACAAGTCATGCCCCCTAACTAAAGCCAAACAGTCGATAGGCATTTTCAGTGGTAATTTTCGCGATCTCTTCCGTCGAGACACCCCGCAGACAAGCCACTCGGTCAGCAACATACCGCACATAAGCCGGTTCGTTGCGTTTACCCCGCTTGGGCACTGGTGCCAAAAAAGGGCAATCCGTCTCAATCAGCAAGCGCGATATCGGTACTATCCTAGCCGATTCATGAATTTGGGTGGCGTTTTTGAATGTCACAATACCGCTAAAGCTGATATAGAAACCCAAATCTACAAACCATTCCGTTTCTTGGGGCCCTCCTCCCCAACAGTGCATAACTCCTTGTACCGCGCCCCTAGAGGCCCAATAATCCTGCAATAGCTCTCGCATTCGCGCTGCTGCGTCGCGACAGTGGATAATCACTGGCTTATCGAGTTTCTTCGCCACATCTAGCTGAGCCAAAAAAGCAGTTTCTTGTATGGCTTGGTTTTCTGCCTTATAAAAATCTAATCCCATTTCGCCTATAGCAACTACTTTGGGATCGGACTTTCCTAAAGACAGAATTTGGTCTTCGGACTGGGGTACCCATTTATGGGCGTCTAGGGGATGCAACCCGACAGCAAAGAACACTTCGGGAAACTTGTGAGCTAGAGCTTGAATGCTTGCGAATTCATCCGGTTCCACGCAGGAATGCACCAGACGAATCACGCCTGCTTCTAGCCATCGCTGTCGCACTGCCTCCAGTTCAGACTGAAACACATCAAAATTGATGTGGACGTGGGTGTCGATCAACTGCATTAAGAAGGGGAGGGGGCAAAGGGGCTAGGGAAGTCACTCATTCAAAAGTCAAAACAAGGGCTTAAGAAGGAAGAGGGAGAGGGAAGAGGGGATTTTGGATTTTAGCTCGGCAAATTTAAATCTAAAATTTGCCATTCCCAACTACCTAATACCACAAACAGCTAGGAAGCAGCAGATGCTGTATTGCTGTCGTAGCGTTTGAGAGCGCGGGCCAAGCGAGATTTTTTGCGAGCCCCATTATTGGGATGTAATATACCTCGCTTAACCGCTTTGTCAATTTTGCTATAGGCAGATGCCATGCGCTGCTGTACTTCCTGTAGCGATTCAGGGCTAGGCTTGGCACCGTGGCTTTGGAGGGCCGCCAAGAAGTTTTTAGTCAGGGTCTTGACCGCTGAACTGTAAGCTTTGTTACGCAAACGGTTGCGTTCTGCAATTTGAACTCGCTTAATAGCGGACTTAGTGTTAGCCACTGCTCAGTACCAAAGTAACTCTATAATAATGAACATTCAAAATCCTCGAAGACTTAATATAACATCTATCCTGACGAGAGAGCGATCCCGATAAAAATCCACGTTAAGCTAGAGAAACGAGTACGGGTAACGCTGGCATCTGCAATTTTTGGCCTGGATGCCTTTTGACCCATTCTCAAAAAGGGTAATTCCAAAGGAAACGGCATTCCTAACTCCATGCTGCGAATCATTACTCAGCGGATTGAGGCAGAGGCGGAATTGCGGCGTATCCGCGATCGCACTTCCACTGACCAAATTGTTCACAAAGAAGCAACAGTTCGGGAAGTCCTACAGGCGGTAAAGCGCCAAGGCGACCGGGCAGTGTTGCATTATACTCAAGAATTTGACCTTACCTATCTGACTTCAGAACAGCTGCGGGTGAGCGGATCGGAATTAGATGCCGCTTACCAACAGGTGTCCAAAGAGTTACTGGAGGCAATTCAGTTCGCAAGAGGACAGATAGAAGCGTTTCACCGACAGCGAGTCCCCAAATCCTGGGTTCAGTTTAAAGACGATGAGGTAGTGTTGGGGAAGCGTTACACCCCAGTAGACCGGGCTGGCATCTACATTCCTGGCGGTCGGGCTGCCTATCCCAGTACCGTTTTGATGAATGCCATCCCGGCGAAAGTGGCTGGCGTGCCTCGAATTGCGATGGTGACGCCACCAGCGAGTCCGAGTCAGCTTACCGGGCTAGAGGCAACAAAATCAGAGTTGAAGTCCTCGCAAATGGCTGCTGGCATCTCCCCTGCGGCGATTAATCCGGCGGTACTGGTGGCAGCACAGGAAGCGGGAGTCCACGAAATCTATCGGGTGGGGGGCGCTCAAGCGATCGCCGCCTTGGCCTACGGGACAGAAACTATACCCAAGGTAGATGTAATTACTGGCCCAGGTAACATTTATGTGACGCTGGCCAAAAAATTAGTCTACGGTACGGTTGGGATTGACTCGTTAGCAGGGCCATCAGAAGTACTGGTAATTGCCGATAAAACGGCCAACCCAGTTTATGTGGCGGCGGACTTGTTGGCGCAAGCAGAACACGACCCAATGGCAGCTGCCATCCTGGTAACTACCGATGAACTGCTGGCGCAGAAAGTACAGGCAGAAGTGGAATGGCAATTGCGGGATCACCCGCGACGCCTGCTAACGGAAAAAGCTCTAGCACACTACGGCTTAATTGTTGTGGTCGAGTCGCTAGGAGTAGCAGCGGAACTTTCCAACGAATTCGCGCCAGAACATCTGGAACTGGAAGTGGATGACCCTTGGGCGATGCTGGAGCTAATTCGCCATGCCGGTGCCATATTTATGGGTTCCTCAACCCCCGAAGCGGTGGGAGACTACCTGGCAGGGCCTAACCACACTCTGCCGACTTCTGGTGCAGCCCGCTACGCTTCAGCACTGGGAGTGGAAACCTTCATGAAACACTCGTCAATTATTAGTTATTCGCCAACCGCACTCCAAAAGGTAGCCAACGCGATCGATGTTCTAGCTAATGCCGAAGGGCTTCCTTCTCACGCCGAGTCAGTGCGACTCCGTATGCCCAAGCGAGAGCCTGGGAACGAGGGGTTGTAAGCCCTTAAGGGCTAAAAGCTGGGGCTTGATGCGGTATCGTAAAGTCTGATGGCATCAGTTCGCCAACGAAGCGGTTGGCATACCGCTTCTTCTAAACTTATCCATCCCAGTTCTAAGCCTAACGGCTATGAGGTGGGGCGAAGGCAAAGCGGAAAAAACTGTAAAATACATTTGACAAGTTTAATGCCACAATATCGCTAAACTAAACCCAGTCCTGAATGGTCGGTGTCGATCGCTAAGTTTTTAATTCTTCTGAGGAGATTTCATCTGTGATCAAAACAATTCTGGTGGCCCTTGATGCTTCAGAGCTATCGGAGCAGGTGATTGGGACTCTATATGAGATCCAATTGCAACCCGCAATGAAAATCATCCTTTCTCACGTTATGCCTCCACCAGAAGCTGACACAGAATGGGCCGCCGACCGGCCTCACGGTAATTCGGAGGAACTGCCTTACAGATATATTGAAAAGCAGTTGCAATCTTACCAGGCCAACTTGCCTTGCCAAAGTGAATTAGAAATTGTCACAGGCGACCCAGCCGAAGAAATTATCCGCCTTGCTAATATCTATCAAGCCGACCTGATTGTGATTGGGAGCCGTGGTTTAACTGGTTTGAAGCGGATTTTGCAGGGGTCTGTCAGCAGTCAAGTGGTTGCGGAGGCCCCTTGTTCGGTGCTAGTAGTGAAGCCGAGATAGCAACAGAACTTATCGGCTCTTCCGTATTTACTATGCTATTTGAGCGCTTGTGCAGAGGGGCAGAGGGGCAGAGGGGCAGAGGGGCAGAGGGGCAGAGGGGCAGAGGGGCAGAGGGGCAGAGGGGCAGA
>NZ_JAIQZM010000023.1 GCF_023333595.1 Argonema galeatum A003/A1 | reverse complement strand
TCTTTTCATAATTAATTCCGAATGTCCTATTGTTCGGCGCTATTATAACATTTTAGCACACTAAGTACGGAAGAGCCAGATTCCACAGCTTCTATAAATTCCTGTTGCGATATCAATGATAATACTCTGTCTGGCATTTCTGCTAGTAACCCAGGATTACGCTCAAGTATTAGCCAGTACATTAGTTTCTTTTCTAAATTTGACAAGCGATTAAACTCTTGGTCTAAAAATTCGTGAGTTTTACCAAGGATTACCTTATCTTGGTTTAAAAACTCAGAAATTCTATCGACATCGATCGCATCGTCCCAGTGTTCGTATTTAGTAGCGCTTGCGACTAAATCTGTCTGTGTTGGATTTGGTTCTACTAAAGGATAATTTGGTTGAGTAGCAGCAGCGAGTAGAAGTTTATATCCTGCTTCTTTTAGTAAGTGAGGGATACACTTGCCGCTGAGTTTGATAGTTGTGTTATTTGGCCGATCGAGTAGTTTTTCGATATATCTATACAGTCCTCTCGATAAGGAAACTCTAACTGAATTAGCATCTCGCTTTCTATAGACTCTCTCAGATATTTCAGCAGGAGTGTAACCGCAAAGTAATCCTCTCAGAAAGGTCTTTTCAAGAGGAGTTAGGCTCTTTCTTTCGGCACAAGCTAAGTCGCTATACAGCTTTTCTAAGTTCCAGTTTGTCGAGGCTTCGCTGAATACTGCCTCTGTTTTGTCTGTGGTAGGTAGCATCCCTGATTCATGCAGATTTCGCTTTCCTATATTGTAATGAATTTGCTAATGATTTAGCTAATTAAATTAGTTGATTATTAGCTATTTGTTTCTGATATCGTTAAATTCACGTAAGCTTAATAAAAGCATCGTCAAGGTTCATCAAAAGTTCATTAAATCCACTGAATTACGTGAAAGTGGTGTTGAATTACTTCGATTAAAGAGAAGCAGTGCGATCGAGCTTTCGGCTCAGATCCCCCAACTGCCCTCAACACCGTGTTTATGCTGATTCTTCACGGTTTATTTGTAAAGCTTTGTTACGAATACGTGGTTTCCGCATAAAACGCACCAGTTCACACAGATAGAGAGTTAGAGGCAAATACTGAGCAAAGGAGGAAATCGGGATGAAGGGAGATTCTAGTTGGGTGTGGTGCGATCGAACTTTCCCAGATACCTGAAATTGGGATTTGAGGGAACGATCGTATTTTAAGAATAGTTCGCTGAAACTTTTGCAGCTTTAGACTTTGGCAAGGTGATTGCCAGGGGATTTAGCGTGCTTGAAATCTGACAAAAACACAAAATAGCTAATTCAGTCAATTGCAACATCAAATATTGAAGGAGAAAACCATGTTTACTTCCAATTCTGCTAATCAAGTAACAAATTCTTTAGTTAAAGATGCAGTTGAGAATGCTTACAGCACATTAAATAGCTTTGCTGGTAGTGAAGATTTTCTGAGCAAAATTAAAACTGCTTTTGGTGAAAGTTTTGATGCTACTAAGTTGGAAAATTTACGTCAGCAGTGGCTTAGTGGCAATTTTGCATCACTTCCGGCAATTGAGATTCGCACTGGTGCAGAGTTACAAGGGGCAAATGCTGTCTATGCGGGGTCAACGAATACAATTTATTTTTCTCAAGATTTCTTGAGTAAGTATGCGAGTAATCCTCAAGCGATTAGTGCAGTTTTAATTGAAGAAATTGGGCATTATGTAGATTGGCATATTAATACTGATGATACTCCGGGGGATGAAGGGGAATACTTTTCTAATTTAGTGCAAGGGTTTGAGTTGAGTAGTTCACAAATCCAGGCAATCAACAGTGAGAATGATTCAGTTGTTTTGACTTTAGATGGTAAGCTAGTTAGTGTGGAAAATTCCTTGCCATTTAAACAGTCTGAAGTTTACTCTTCTGTAGGCAATAATCCTCTGACTGCTACTGAAATTACTAAGCTTTTGGTATTCGGAACCAATGATCCTTCGCAAACAGACTATAACGAACACATCAGAACTAATAATCCTAAAGAGGATGTCTTTATCACTTATGACATGAAAGATTACATGACTAATGGTGGCGGTCAGTATGCTTATCCATCACTGTTTCCTGTTATTGACAAATTCTTTACTAGAGATATTGAGCCTGGTGAGTATAGCTATACCAAGATACAAAATAAACTAGGCGCATTTTTAGGATGGGACGGTTTTGATGAAAAAAAAGATATTAACATCACTATCTCCCAATATAAAACAGATACAGGTAATAACAAATATGCTGATCGCGCTTTCATTTTTGGCACAGGAGAATTTAAGATTGACTTGACTGATGCAATCTTTTATGTGTCTGAATCTGGCGATAAAAGAATTGATAACTTTGAGGTAAGAGCTTTTGTTGATAATTTTGATTTTGAGAGTTCTAATCCTATAGCCCAACAGGCTAATAATATTTTTAAAGATATCTTCGACCCATATAATCTTGCGCGTGGCACAGTTCGGATTAAATTTTTTCCTAACTTAAACAATCCAACAAAGCTTGATGAATCAGCTAAGGGTGAAGGAACTCCGTATACAAGCTACAGTAAGCAAGATTACTTAAACCATCAAAATCAAGAAAGCAAAGTTGATATTAACGGTGGTATAGATATACCAGCATTACTAGATGAAATGAAAAAGACGAATTACTTAGATGAGATATCTAAAGATTCGTTTTTGTCATATATGCGTGATGGAATGAACGTTATTTATGGCAAACCTGAAGAAAATGATGATCTTGACAAATCCGACTACAAAGTTAAGGTATTAGGTTCTGGTTGGTTTGGATTACCGAAAACAGAAGATAAAAAGCTTTCTTCGAAACGCTATTTCCTTGTCGGAGGCACAGGCAACGATAAGCTAACAGGGTATTTGTATGATGATGAGCTTCAAGGAGGTAAAGGTAACGATAAGCTTTATGGTGGTGATGGCAACGATGTACTTAATGGTGGTGAAGATAAAGATGATTTATATGGACAACGTGGCAGCGATCATCTATTCGGAGAAGGTGGCAGTGACTACCTAGATGGTGGTAATGAGGACGATTCAGCAGACTTTCTATATGGGGGATCTGATAATGACATCCTATATGGTTGGGGAGGAAATGACGACCTTCGAGGTGAAGACGGTAGCGATGATCTTTGGGGCGGTACTGGAGAAGATTGGCTTTACGGAGGATGGGATACAGATAATAGTGGCGACGATGTAAATAATTTATATGGGCAAAACGATAGCGATCGCTTATTCGGAGAAGATGGCAATGACTACCTAGATGGTGGTAATGAAGACAATGCAAAAGACTATCTCTATGGCGGTAAAGGCAATGATATTCTTCACGGTTGGGGAGGAGATGATTATATTGACGGAGAAACAGGTATTGATACAGTTAAATATACTGGATCGCCAAATGGCGTAGTCGTCAACATTGATGAATCTGCCTCATATTCAGATGGAAAAAATCAAAGAAAACTTTTTTCTGTCGATTCAAAATATAATCCAATCGGATATTATCTAGATTTATCTCCTTCATTTTTTATTGATGCTGGACAAGCACAAGATGGTTTTGGATTTGTTGACGATTTAAGAAACATCGAGAATATTCTTGCTAGCCCAAATAATGATGTCCTTATTGGAAATGCCCTTGGGAATAAGATTGAAGCCTTTGGTGGAGATGATTTTCTAATCGGAAATGCTGGCAACGATATCCTTGATGGTGGAGAAGGTGTTAACACTGTCAGCTACCGTCTCGATCCTTCAGGTGTTTCAGTTAACCTATTAACAGGTCAAGCTATTGATGGTTGGGGAAATACCGACGCCCTCATTGGGATATCTAATGTAGTTGGCTCTGATTCCAAAGGAACTGGTGACAAAATTACAGGCGACCAAGGAAGCAATAAAATTACTGGTGGTTTTGGAAATGATCGGATAGATGGGCAAGGGGGAGAAGATTGGTTATATGGAGAGTTTGGCAACGACATTCTAATTGGCGGACTTGGGGCCGATCGCATTTATGGCAATCAAGGAATTGATATCATTTGGGGTGACTTAGAAGGCAACCCAGACACAGGTTATAACGACTATATCCGAGGCGGTAGTGAGAAAGATATCATTCATTCTGGTGGTGGTGATGACATTGTTTGGGGCGACAGTGGTTATGGTGATGATGAAATTTGGGGAGATGCTGGTAACGACACACTTTATGGAGAAGCAGGTTACGACTTCATCAGTGGCGGTACAGGCAACGACAACATTTTAGGCGGAACCGAAGGCGACACCATTTATGGGGATGCAGGGGATGACAAGGTTGCTGGAGACGAAGGCGAAGATATCCTCAGAGGTGGTGATGGTGCTGATGAAATCTTGGGTGGCGACGGTCAAGACTTCATTGTTGCAGAAAGCGGTTACGACACGATCGATGGTGGTGCAGGTATTGATACCGTCGATTACAGCATCGCTCCCAGCGGCGTTTTAGTCAATATCGACGATCTCAGCTACAACAATCAAGCGAATGCTGGTGAATTTGACCTGGAAGTTAACTTTGACATCGCACCTGGTACGGGACTGGATGGATTTGGAACTGTCGATAAACTGATTAGCTTGGGAAATATTATCGGTTCTGCCTTTAACGATACTTTAATTGGCAATAGTCCCGATAACCACATCCAGGCAGGTGCAGGGGATGACCTGATCATCAGTACGGAAGGTAAAGATATTTACGATGGACAAGATGGAATAGATGTTATCAGTTTCCGTCGCGATGCTAGTGCGGTTTATGTTGACCTGAAAGAAGGTTTCGCTAATGACGGTTTCCAAGCGAAAGATAGTATCGCACAAATCGAAAATGTCGTTGGTTCCAATTTCAACGATCGCATCTACGCCGATGATATTGCCAACACTATCACAGGCGGCAAAGGTAACGACACGATCGACGGTCGCGGTAGCAGCGATTTAATCTACGGCGAAGCAAATAACGATGTAATTTACGGCGCAGATGGCGAAGACACCCTCTACGGTAACAGCGGAAACGACATCATTGATGGTGGCGCAGGTAACGACACTCTTGATGGCGCAGAAGGAGATGACCAACTTTCCGGTCAAGCAGGCAACGATACCCTCGACGCTGGCGACGGTAACGACACTCTCGGTGGTGGCGACAACGAGGATATCCTCTACGGACGCACTGGAAACGACTCTTTGGATGGCGGTTCTGGTAATGACTCTCTCGACGCGGCGGAAGGAGACGACCAACTTTTCGGTCAAACAGGTAACGACACCCTGGATGCTGGCGACGGAAAAGACACCCTCAGCGGTGGCGACGACGATGATATTTTATACGGTCGCAGTGGTAGCGACTCGCTGGATGGCGGCGCAGGTAACGACTCTCTCGACGCCGCAGAAGGTAACGACAAACTTTTCGGACAAACTGGTAACGACACCCTAGATGCTGGGGACGGAAACGACACTCTCAGCGGTGGCGATAACGAAGATATCCTCTTCGGACGAATGGGAAATGACTCGCTGGATGGGGGTTTTGGAAACGATACTCTCGATGCAGCAGAAGGCGACGATCAACTTTTCGGACAAGCAGGTAACGACACTCTCAACGCTGGCGACGGTAACGATACTCTCAGCGGTGGCGATGGGGATGATACTCTGCTGGGACAAACTGGCGATGACACTTTGGATGGCGGTTTAGGCAACGACTCTATCGACGCTGGCGACGGAAAAGATACCGTAACTGGCGGTAATGATGCGGATACGATCGTCGCTGGAACTGGAGATGATTATATAGATGGAGGAGAAGGAAGCGATCGCATTTTTGGTGATGAAGACAAAGATACCATTTACGGTCGTACTGGCGATGATTATATAGATGCCGGACGAGGAAGCGATCGTATTTTCGGTGAGGAAGGCAACGACACCATCTTAGGTCAAACCGGACGAGACAGCATCGACGGTGGCGAAGGTGCGGACACCATTCACGGCGGTACGGAAGACGATACCATCACAGGAAACACTGGAGATGATACTTTCACTGGTGGAGGCGATCGAGATTGGTTTATCGTTAAACTTGGCGACAACACCGATATAATTACCGATTTCGGTGGAGTCGGTCGAGGTCGATCTCCCCTACCTGAAATTATCGCCGAAGTCGATACGATCAAATTTATCGGCACCGGACTATCTTCTCAAAATATGCTTCTGACTCAAGTCGGAACAGATTTAGCGATTACCTTCGAGAATATCGATAATAACAAAGTTATCCTGCAAAACTTTGCTCTCGAAAACATCGATAACCTTCTCATTTCCAAAGGTTCTGCCGTAGATGTCAGTAACATCTTCTTTGATGGAGATGAGAACCTCGAAGATAGCGATACTTTCGATGTCATCAATGCCGAAACGCAACCGATCGAAGTTAACCACAAAGATGTCGCTACCTTCCTCAACGATTTGGATAATAACACTAAAGGTTTCGATAACTCCCAGGATATTATCAACGGTCAAGGTGGTAACGATACCCTCAGCGGTTTAAGCGGTAACGATACTTTGCGCGGTGGCGAAGGCAACGACTCACTTTTGGGTGGCACTGGCAATGATTACCTCAAAGGCGATGCTGGCAATGATATTCTAGTAGGAGAAAAAGGGGCCGATCGTCTCAACGGTAATGCTGGCGACGACTCGCTGCACGGTGGTATCGGCAACGACACGATTTCAGGCGACACCGGAAACGACACCCTCACAGGCGGCGGAAATCAGGATTTGTTTGTCATTAAAGCTGGCGATGGCATCGATTTAATTACCGATTTTGGTGGCGTTGGTAAAGGCAAAACTCCTTCTAATCAAGTTATTGCCGAAGTTGATACCCTGAAATTTGTCGGCGCTGGGTTAATTGCCAAAAACATGATTTTGACTCAGGAGGGAACAGACCTAGCTATCAGTTTCGATGGAATTGACAACACCAAAATTATCCTGGGAAACTTTACCCTCGAAAACCTGGATAATCTCCTCACCTCCAAAGGCGCTTCGATCGATATCAGCAACCTTCTCTTTGATGGAGATGAAACTATCCAACAAAGCGATACTTTCGACATCATGAACGCCGACGAAATAGTTACCCTGGTTTACCACAAAAACGTCGCTACTTTCCTCAACGATTTAGATAACAACACTTCCGGCTACAGTAACTCAAATGATATCATCAACGGTCAAGGTGGAAACGACACCCTCACCGGACTAAGTGGCGATGATATTCTTCGCGGCGGTAGCGGAGACGACTTGCTAAACGGCGGTTCCGGTAAAGATATCCTCAACGGCGGTATTGGCAAAGATACATTTGTGGTATCACTTAACGTGGGAGAAGACATCATTACCGACTTCGTTAGCGGTCAAGATTTAGTAGGTTTAACCGGAGATTTGACCTTTAATCAACTCACAATTACTCCTGGCACTAATGGATCTGAAATTAGTTTCCAAAATCAACTTTTAGCATCTCTGATAGGAGTACAAACTCCTCTCACAAGTGCTGATTTCACCATCATCTAGCGACAGATTAAAGCAGGGTGCGTTGCAACGCACCCTACCCTGTAATATCATATCCTTACGCATCGGTTACCTAGAAAATTCGTCTTCTTATTCTTATCTGTGTTCATCTGTGACTTCTGCGAGCGCCGAAGTCTGTGGTAAAATTTTAACCAACGATGACAACAGACAATTTGACGAGATCACTCATATTGTTGTCGATCGCAATTAATAATTTACCCTTCAACACCAAGACAAGCATTCTCTTCAAATCTGATTTGGGAAGCTTCGATATAGTTTTTGTCAATTTCAAAAGCTAACCATTTTCTCTGCATAGTTTCTGCGAGACGACCCGTCATATTTGAACCTGCAAAAGGTTCTAGCACTAAATCGCCAGGTTCGGTACATAAATTGATGATAAACTCAGGTAAAGCTGGCGGAAATCTGGCGGGATGTGGTTTAAATCCTTTTTCTTTACATCTTCTTTGATAGTAATCATTTGATGATGTGTTTGATGCTGAAATTACGTTTACTGGCTGTACCAAATCGCTTAGATTTGTGCCATTTGGATAAGTCAAGACTGGATCTCCCATTTGTGTCGAGTCTCCTTCATCTCTGCCATCGATAAGATTAGGTGGTATTGCGCCACCTCTGTCATTATTAAACTTTTTGGAAATATCGTGTCCTGATGGTCTTAGTCTTGCAGTGTAACCATTTTTAAGAAGATTCTGCATGGCTTCGCTGTAGGGTTTCAAAACTCTTCTGTTATTCGCTTTTGGATGGGGATTTTTTGCTAGCCACCAGACGGTATTGACGGCATCTTTAACTCTTTCTCTTCTGACTGTGACCCACTCGGCAGGGGTAGGAAGTTTGGCTGGATTATACCAGTACAATTCTTGTGCTAAGTAGAAACCAAGACCGCCTTTTTCGGGGGGTTTGCAAAGTTTAATAACAAGCTCGAAGTGATATAGCGATCGGGCCGGATAACCCTTGATCCAGCTACCGCCAATATCGATAACAAGCGACCCTTTGGGCTTAAGAATGCGGTGAAATTGTTTGGCAAATGGTTCAAACCATTCAATATAGTCTTCAGCGTCAACATTGCCATACTCTTTCTTTCGCAGGAGAGCAAAAGGCGGCGATGTGCAGATTAAATCAATACTTTCATCTGGAACTTGTTGCAGCAAATTTAAGCTATCGCCAAGATAGGCAGCACCAAGTTTAGTTTCGTAATATGCTTTTTGATTCAGTCTCATAAATACGGGTCTTTCAGAATTATTATGCTAATATTCAAAATTAACATTTTGTAGGGGCACGGCGTCATCAATATGTCGGTTATACCAATATTTTAATTAGCTGTGCTACTACGACCGCATATTTGACCCTAAAGAACTGTTAGATCATCATCATTTCTGCCAATAGCACGAATTTGATATTACGGTTTTTCATAACCGAGTGCGCGTGCTTTCATGCGGGCGGTGCGAGGGTCTGTTTCAAAATTAACCCAGCCTTCTCTCGTAGCGCCACGAGGCAGAAATGCAATTTCAAACTCAGCACTCTCTTGTTCTTTGTTGCTGCTTTCCAGGACAACTTCAATCTGAACGCCTTCGGCTGTTAGATCTCCGTGATTGGTAACGGAAACGGGAACGATAAAGTGTTGCATGATTGGCTGCGGTTCGCCAAGCCGAACTTCGATCGCTGGCGGCGCGTTACCCAGGGTGGCGGCATCGTAAATCAGGTAGCCCAGCGTACTAGCGACAAGAAGCAAACCAACCGCAAAGACAACCCACTCTAGCCAGTTTTTTTCTAGATTTTTCATGTTTGCAGTAAAAGCCTTCCAGCAGAGGCACCGAGTGTAGCAGGCAATGCCAGCACAACTGTTTGGGCCACCCAAGTAATAGGTGCAACTCCGTCAAAGCGCCCGAAAAACCACAGGATTGACGCAGAGGCAACCAGTGCCACAGCATAGGTAACAATCGTGCCGGAAACATTAGTAAATAGACTTTCGCTGCGAGTAAACTGTTTCGCACCGACGAAGTTGCTATAGAAAAGGATGAGGGCATCAAGAGTCATTGAAACCAAGACTAGCCCAATCAATCTTTCTGAAGAGATTTCAATGGCGATCGTAATAATCTCTTCTGTCGGTGCAACGTTGGCAGCAAATAGCACCGCGCCGCACAAAGAAATGACCACCTGCGCCCCGAAATTCACCTCTTCTCGATCGGGACTGGGGGAACCCGTTTGCTGTCCATCGCCCTTCATACCGCTATCAGCTTCTTCTGGATTTTCACCGCCTAGTTGCGCTGTACCCACCGAGACGCCAATGGCAACCGTCATTGCTTCGATAACTATTTTCCCAACAATTTCGTCGGCAGTCATGTCAAAGGTGATGCGCCCCAGCAGCCAGAGAAAGACTGTGGCAACTAATATTCCCAGTCCCAACTCTTCCACAGAATCGATTACGACCTCTAGGCGACTGGCATCCCGCCGCAAACCTGCGTAGCGGTTGTAACCCAGTAGCAAGGTAAAGGTAGCGAGGAAGTAAAGGAAAATCCGCAGTGGATGTTCGGTAAAACCAGCCCACCACACTTCCATTGTGTAGATGAGTGGCAGGCTGAACATTATGCCACCAACTATGCCTCGCAAGTATTCTTGAAGCGATTCGGCTAGCGATCGCGCTTTTCCCAGCTGGGCAGCTGGGCGACCCTTGCCTGTTTTGGAACTCATAGCCATCTGTTATATGGGCTACAAAATTTTTTGCAACCTATGCTCAGTTTACTATGTTGGCGATCGCTCAATCCGACACTATACGCCTAAGCCAGGTGGAATTCCTGAAGTGCTGGCAAAAAGTTGAGATTTTCGTGACTGGGACGGCTGAGTTTAATTAAAGCAAAACGCTTTAGAGGAGTTAGATCTGCCCATTGTTCCGGCGTCACCGTCACGCCAAATTCCTGGGCTTTCTCCTCAAGGACAGAAGGTACATTTATGCTATCCATCCAAGCTGGGTGAGATTCTACAGGAAGTTCGTCTGCGGGTGTGCCAGTCTGTTCTAAAACCAGCTGGTGCAGAAATTGCTTATAAGCTTGAATTTCGTCAGCGGTGGTGCAAGGCATCTCAACTATATCTTGGCGTTCCTCTTGACTAAAGTGATTCCAATGGGACAATTTCAGTTTGATGCCGCAGGTATCTAATTTGAAGCGCACCTGCATGGGGATGCAGCGCAAGGAATCAACAAAATCTGCCTCGAATTGAAAGAAGTCATTCATTGGGCATTGGTGATTGGTGAAGAGGGAAATTTAAAATTTCAGATTGCAGATTTCAAATTCCTGCTTGAATTGATAATTTTACCTTCTAAATTTTAAATCGGAAATCTGAAATTTTACTCCCTTCCCGATGGAAGACTATGTATAGTGGTCGGGCGAAGCATTGCGGGATTAATCTTAACTCAAAACCGAAACGTTTATTCCGCAATGCTTCGCCCCTACATAATCTTGTGGCGCGAACGGAGTAATATCAAATCCGTCTGCGTCGGAATTGTTCGTTTTTCCCCTCTTCCCCTCTCTCCTTCTCCCCTCCCCGTGGGACGGGGAGGGGTTGGGGGTGGGGTTGCCCCTCTGCGGCCATAATGATTCAGACACAACCGGAAACGATATAAAAGTGCATCTATTCATGATGCGACTTACTATTAATATGGCGAACAATCCAGTAACTGATAGATAGAGCAATAATTGCGATACCTAAACCGATTATTTCTGTACCATCTATTTTTTCTAAGTCAAGAATAATAATTTTCCGAGCTACCGCAATTAAAGAAGTAACGATGACTAATTCTACTTGAATAACGTGCTTTCGTAGGTAAGCGGTGATATTTTCTAAAATCTCCAGCGCAATCAATATATTTAGAAATAACCCAAAAAGATCGACCAAAAAATCATTAAATCTGCCGATTGAACGGTCAAATATTAATTCTTTGCCAAGAATGATTCCCAGATCGATAACTGCAATGAGGATGACAACAATCATTGCTAAGGAGAGGAGTTTGGAGACAAGAGTTTCGATAATTTTGATGAAGCCTAGAAACTCCTCGTCCTTGCCAGCGCGGCTGATTTTTCTGGATACGTCCCGCAAAAATCCCATTTTTTAGGTCTATTTCATAAAGAAGGTGATGCTGAGAGGATACTAGATTTTGGGGTTTGCAGCAAAGTGTCAGTTGCGGCTCGATCGGCTGTAATTGGCACTAATTGTACGGCGCAGGCTTTTAGTTCGGGTTCTAGGGAGTCAGGACAAGCTTCTGGATGGGTGAGGGCGTTTGCTTCGGCCCGATCGGCCCAGAGTGCGCCCCAGTGCATGGGAACAAAGACTGTTCCGGGTGCGATCGCTTGCGTGACTTTGGCTGGGAATCGGGCCATACCGCGACGACTGCGGACTTCCACCCAGCTTTCATCCTCAATCCCCAACTTCCCGGCATCGCGGGGATGTATTTCGATAAAGGGATTCGGGTGCATTTGCCGGATTTTCTCAATCCTACCTGTCCGGCTTTGGGTGTGCCAATGACCGTAAAGACGCCCATTAGTTAGAACAAAGGGATAGTCCGGATCGGGTGGTTCCGCCAACCCTCGCGAGTGATAAGCACCAAAGCGAGCGCGTCCGTCGGGGGTATGGAAGCTTAAATCTGTGTAGAGCCTTGATGAAGTTTCTTGGGTTTTGGGTTTGGCTTTTTGGGGTTGAATTTCGTGAGTTTCGCCAACACCTAAAACTCCAACACCTTCAATAGCTTCGCCGAATGAGCTAGACTCATTACCCGATAAGCCATCGGGACAAGGCCACTGCTGAGGGCCTTCAGTTGTCAGCCTCTCGTGGCTTATCCCAGTCATATCGCAGGGACGCCCACGAGTCAGTTGCACAAACTCTGCATAAACTTCAGCGGAGTTAGTAAATTTAAACTGTTCTGCGAAGCCCAAACGGCGTCCCACCTCAGCAAAGATTTCCCAATCTGCCCTTGCTTCTCCCGGTGCATTGCGAAACGCCGAACACAGAGTCACCCGCCGTTCGGAATTAGTCATAATGCCAGTTTTTTCGCTCCACTGGGCAGCTGGGAGGAGAACGTGAGAGTAATCGGCCATTTCCGTGGGGTAGTAAGCGTCTTGAGAGACTGTAAAAGGCGATCGCAACAAAGCCTTCTTCGTGCGTTCCAAATCCGGCATACTCACAGCTGGATTAGTAGCTGCAACCCAATAAAAGCCTACTTCACCAGCCTCTAAACTGGTAATCATCTCCCACGCTGAAAGACCCGCAGTAGGCGAAATCCGTCCTTCCGGCAGTCCCCAAAACTTTTCTACTTCTGATCTATGTTGGGCATTTTTCACACTGCGGTAGCCCGGTAGCAGGTGGGCCAAACCGCCAGCTTCTCTTCCCCCCATTGCATTCGGCTGACCTGTGAGGGAAAATGGCCCCGCTCCCGGCGTGCCAATTTGACCTGTCATCAGGTGCAGGTTAATAATCGTGCGGACTTTCGCTGTTCCTTCCGAGGATTGATTGACCCCCATCGACCACATAGACAGAACTCGCTGGGACTCACCCCAGTAACGCGCTGCTGTTTCCAAGTCATTAACTCTGATGCCGCACTTCCGGGCTACTAACTCTGGCGGATAGTGACGAATTACATCGGCATAGGCGGGAAAACCGCTGGTGCATTCGTCAATAAACACCGTATTAATATAACCCCAGCGCATCAGCAGATGGGCCATGCCATTCATTAGATCGATGTCCGTACCTGGTTTGATTGCCAGATGCAGGTCAGCTGCCTCAGCAGTGGCAGTCCGACGCGGATCGACCACAATCATTTTGACTTTGCCGTTATTCTTTTTGTGGTGTTTCCGCAGTCGATTAAAGATAATTGGGTGACATTCAGCAGTGTTGGTGCCGATTAAAAAAGCACAATCTGTCAGTTCCAAATCGTCGTAACAACAGGGCGGCCCATCAGAGCCAAAACTTTGAATATAGCCTGCAACTGCCGATGACATACACAGACGGGAGTTGGCATCAAAGTTATTGATACCCAGACACCCTTTCATCAGTTTCTGGGCGATGTAGTAATCTTCTGTTTGGAATTGACCGGAACCATATATACATACGGCTTCTGGCCCTTGGGTGAAGCGAACGGTTTGAATGCGGTTGACTATTGCGTTGAGGGCTTCATCCCAGGTGACTCGCCGGAAGGGTCGATCGAGGGATTCGCGCATCATTGGATAAAGCAATCTGTCTTTGTTCAAGGATTCGGCGATCGTCGCACCTTTAACGCAAACCATACCTTGACTGGAGGGATGTGCGCGATCGCCCTGCACCTTCCACATAGGATACCCTTGAGAGTCACGATTCACGGGTTTACCCGCTACAGCTGGCGGCGATACCTCCAAACCACAGCCTACACCACAGTATGGACAAAGTGTTTTACTTGAGTCAGTCATAGCATTTTCACCGTTATTGGAAATTGGTCATTAGTCATCGGTCATTAGTCATTGGTCATTGTTGATTTTTCATTCTTCATTGTTCAATGACTAAACAACTGACTACTGACCGCTGACTACTGACTAATGACTAATGACTACTCTTTTTCTTGTTCGTAAGCCAGCCTTGATTTGGGAAGGGTGGGAATTTCCTTTTCAAGTTGTACTTCTTCGGCTTCGCCTTGATAGTGTGCGGCAAATGAGCCTTTCGGTTCTTTCAGGAAGAAGGCACAGAGGAAAGCGCAGACCAAGGCTGACACACCCATTGTTGTAAAAAGAGTTGGAGCGTCGGTGAGGCTGAAAATTGTCAAGAATACCACGCCGCCGAAGTTGCCATAAGCTCCCACATT
The DNA here is from genome assembly GCF_023333595.1 of Argonema galeatum A003/A1. Taxonomy (GTDB): domain Bacteria; phylum Cyanobacteriota; class Cyanobacteriia; order Cyanobacteriales; family Aerosakkonemataceae; genus Argonema; species Argonema galeatum. The sequence goes on along the minus strand of NZ_JAIQZM010000023.1, from coordinate 98,919 downwards.
TCCAGATACTTGTCCAGTAATTTCCTTTTTGATTAGAGGTACGATCGCGTATGTAGAGCCGCAACCTGCTTGAGCGAAGTAGGCACAGAACATGGTAATCGCCATCGCCATCGGTATAGACCAGCTAGCATTGATAAAGTGAGCCATCAGATAGCCGACGCCTACGCAACCAGCGAGTATCGTCATCGTCCACTTCCGGCTACCCAACTTATCAGAAATTAAACCGCCACTGGGACGAGAAACCAAGTTCAAGAATGGATAGCAGGCGGCAATCATCCCTGCCACGACGTGCTCTAGGGAAAAGGTTTTTTCAAAGAATCCGGGCAGCATGGAAACGGCAGCAAGTTCCGAGCCAAAGGTGACTATGTAGCACATCTCTAGGATGGCGACTTGACGGAATTCATAACGTTCGGATGGTGAGTAAGTTTTCTTACCTTCTACTACTTCCTTGTTTACGTGCCAAGCTTTGATAGTTTGGTAAACAAATAGCCATCCTAAGAGGAACCAGGCAATTAGCAATCCCTCGTTGTTGAGGAAGTGAATTTTAGGTTGAGCCAACCGCCAAGCTAATAAGCATAGCGCAAAAATTAACCCAAAATTCGAGACGAGCATCGCGTAATAGCTACGGGCGCTAGTGACTTCGATCGCGCCACTTCTCTTCGGCTTTCTGTAAGCAACACCAGGAGGGGTATCTTCCACGTTGTTGTAGTAAATCCAGCCGTAAATTGCGGCTACGATGCCTGTAAGTGCGATCGTTAAGCGCCAGTTAGTCGAGCCTCCTGCTAGGAAACTTGCAGAAAGTGCAATTGTAGGCAGGGCGAACTCGGCTCCAAATGCACCGAAGTTACCCCAACCACCATAGACACCTTCCGCAATGCCAATGTCTTTCGGTGGAAACCATTCAGACACCATGCGAATGCCAACCACAAATCCCGCGCCAACAATGCCCATTAGCAGACGGCTGATAACTAATTGGCTGAAATTCTGAGACATCGCTGTAGCCAAACATGGCACAACCGCAAACATCAGCAAAATTGAGTAAGTGATGCGCGGGCCAAATTTATCTAGCAACATACCAATAATGATCCGCGCCGGAATCGTCAAGGCAAGATTGCAGATCAGCAATGTCTTAATTTGGGCATCTTCTAGATTTAACTCCTTACCAATTGTTGTTGCAAAAGGAGCGAAGTTGAACCAACATACAAACGTCAGAAAAAAGGCGAACCAAGTCAAGTGCAATATTTTGAATCGCCCTTTTAAAGACCACATTTCTAAAAGCATGAAAAACCTTCCTAATAAAACACACAACTAAATTGTCGGTAGTCCGCAGTCGGTAGAGATAAAAGAATCCCATTACCTATTAGCATTTTTTTTCAAGCATCGATCGCAACCCGTCCGACCGGGTGAGAGATGCAGGTCAAAATCAAACCTTGTTCGCGATCGCTATCTTCGAGAGCTTCGGGTTCTCCCTCATATTTCACCTCACCTTCCAGCAGCTTCTGTTTGCAGGTTCCGCAAGTTCCCGACCGACAACTGCTAGGAATATTAACTCCTTCTCGTTCGGCAATATCTAGAATGAATTGCTGTCCGTCGCAGTTAATTTCCTTACCCGATTTAGCAAAATAAATTACCGCTGGTTGGGAAACTTCCGGTGGTTTGGCTGGCGCTTCAGGCACAGGAGAAAATGTTTCCGATTTGCCGTTTACAGAAGCCGCGTCTGTGCTTATAGAAGGAGCAAAAGACACCTCTTCAATTTGAATTCGTGCGGCAGAATTGTTAGTTTCTTTTTCCTCTTCCGTCTTTGGTCTGGCACCAAATTGTTCGATTAACAAATCCTGCAATATCGGCTTCAAATCATCGCAAGGGATACCCTTTTGCACACAGCTACCCAGCTTGGCATCCTTACCCACCTTGCCACCCATCCAGAGGTCAACGCCCTCCAAGGTTTTGCCATCCTTGCGCGTCTTCGTCCCCATCAAACCGATGTCAGCTACTTGCGGTTGACCGCAGGAATTCGGACAACCAGTCCAGTGAATTCGCACTGGTTTGGCAACGGATAACTCTGCTGACAGTTCCTTAATTATCCCCAGCGCCCGATTTTTCGTTTCAATCAGGGCGAAACCGCAGAATTCACCGCCGGTGCAAGAAACTAAAGCCCGCTGCAAAGGTTCGGGATTGATGGAAAACTTTTGCAGCAGAGGTTCGGCTAAGAAAGGTTTCAGGCGAGTATCTGGAATATTGGGAATAATCAGATTTTGCTCGACTGTGAGACGAATTTCTCCACTGCCATAAACTTCCGCCAATCTCGCCAGTTCAAACATATCCTGGGCGTACATCCGACCGATGGGAACGTGCAAACCAACATAATTTAAGCCGTATTGGTTCTGACGATAAACGCCGATATGGTCGCGCTTTTCCCACTCGATTTCATCTTTTTCTGCTTCTGGTTGCATAGGATGCCCCAGATATTTTTCGACCTCAGATCGAAACTTTTCTATACCCAATTCATCAATGAGCCACATCAGCCGCGACTTTTGTCGGTTTGCCCGCAGTCCTCGATCTCTATAAAGTTCTAAAATAGCTCTGCTGACTGGCACAACATCTTCGGGTGCAACCCAGGCATGAAGAGGAATGGCGGCATCGGAGCGTTTGGCAGAGAAGAAGCCACCAACCAGGACGTTAAAACCTATGACTTTACCCCCCTCCGTCCCCCCGCTACGGGGGGAAGATGAGGAAGAATTTTCATTCTTGTACGCAGGGATAAAGGCGATGTCATTGATTTCGGCATGAACTGAGTTGTCGCGACAACCAGCGACTGCAATGTTGAACTTGCGGGGTAAATTGCTGAATTCGGGATTACCTTCCCCATTATTAGTAATCATGTCTTGCAGGTTGCGTGCTATGCCCCGCGTATCGATCAACTCATCTGCATCGATACCGGCGACTGGCGAACCTGTGATGTTGCGTACATTGTCCATGCCAGACTGAATGCTAGTTAAACCAGCTTCTAGCAGACGGTTGAAGATATATGGTACATCTTCAATTTGGATGCCTCGTATTTGGATGTTCTGCCTGGTGGTGATATCGGCGTTACCTTCATGCTGAAATCCAGAAGCCTTTGAGTAGCGTTGCACGATTTCAGCTAGCACGCCCATTTGAGTACTGGTTAAGATGCCGTTGGGCAGCCGCAGCCGCATCATAAATTTGCCGGGTGTGACTGCGCGATAGAAGAAACCCATCCATTTCATGCGATAGTCACGGTCATTTTCATCCATCGCCTCCCAACCTATTTGGGCAAAGTGTTCTAGCTCTGCCTTTACGGCTAGGCCGTCTTTTTCGGCTTTGAATTTTTCAAATTTGTTCTGTGTTGCTGTTGCTGGGGCGGTGCTGGTCATTGATTAACCCTCCTTATTTGGGGAAAGGGAAGATTTTTGATTTTTGATTTCAAATTTAAGTAGAAAGGGAAGATTTTAGATTTATAGAAGAACTTTACTTTTAAATCTAAAATTTTAAATCTGAAATCTGAAATTCCCTAGTCACTGGTTTAGGCAGCATATCTTCTGAGTAATTGATTGGAATTTCTTTTCTGTAAGATTAGACATTTTAATCAATTAAATTGGTAGACTTTGCTACAAAGCAAAAGCTTAATCTTACAGATCTGCCTTTGGAGGGATAGATAATCAACGGAGGATGACAACCTTGTCTGGTTTGAGCAAGTTTGATTCGATCGCTTGCAGGCTTTCGCATCTGTATTGATCCACCCGATCTGCTCTCTGGATTTGTCTATATAGCTACCCTATGAGAATAAAGCGACTTAATTCGTATAGATAGTTACAAAAATGGGGTAAATATGAATTCAGTGCATATCAATAATGCTGTTTGTACATCAAACGTACTTCCCAGGGGGATTGACATTAGTCATTAGTCATTAGTGACCCAATGCCCAATGCCCAATGCCTAATGCCCCTAGTTTGGTCAATCTAAATGGGCGAAGCGCCGGAAGAGGAAGTCCAAGGCGTGATTGCGGAGTTCGTAGTATTGGGGATCTTCCATGATGGCAGCTCGATCGCGCGGACGAGGAAAAGGAATATCCATAATTTCACCAATCGTAGCGTGGGGGCCATTGGTCATCATCACTAGACGATCGCACAGAAACAGCGCTTCGTCGATGTCGTGGGTAATCATCAGGACGGTGACTCGATGTTCGCGCCAAATTTGCAGGAGTTCTTCTTGGAGTTCTTCCTTGGTGATGGCGTCTAATGCGCCGAACGGTTCGTCCAAAATCAAGACTTCGGGGCGGATGGCTAAAGCGCGCGCGATCGCAACTCGCTGCTTCATCCCCCCCGACAGCTGGCTGGGGCGCTTATTCGCAGCTTCCGTCAGCCCCACCATAGCTAGGTGTTCATCGACAATCGCCTTTTTCTGAGCCTTAGATTTGTTCGGATAAGCTGAGTTGACGGCTAGGTATACGTTGTCAAACGCGCTTTTCCAAGGCAAAAGGGCATAGTTTTGGAACACCATCATGCGATCGGGCCCTGGTTTGGTAATGCGGGAACCGCGCAACCGCACTTCGCCTTCCGTCGGCTTATTGAAACCAGCCACCATGTTCAGCAGCGTTGATTTACCGCAGCCAGAGTGACCGATCACACACACAAACTCCCCCTCGTACACCGTCAAATCGATCGCTTCCAAAACCGTATAGGGGCCTTTCGGAGTTGGATAAACCTTAGAGACATTTTCGATCGTCAACAAAGGGTTACTGGTAATTAGCTGTTTCACTTCGACGCTGGTAGGGTTGATGGCTTGCATAGTTGTTGTTTGCTAATTGCTTAAAAAGGATAGTCAGTAGGTCAGTAATCAGTAGTCAGTAGTCATATCATCTTCTTAGCCATCCTTTGCCTAAAAATTCGCCCTCTTATCTGCGTTCATCTGCGTTCATCTGCCTTCATCTGCGGTAAAAATTTAATCAACGATGACAACAGACAATTTCTGGATATCGCTTATATACTACCGATGCTACAGATCCCCCTAAATCCCCCTTTTTAAGGGGAATTTTAATTCCGGTTCCCCCTTTTTAAGGATCGTTTCGAGCCCCCTAAATCCCCCTTTTTAAGGGGGACTTTAATTCCGGTTCCCCCCTTTTGAAGGGGGGTTAGGGGGGATCGGATTTGTAGCAGGATTTTAGAGAATTGATATTACGCTGCTTTTCTGGCGGGAGAATCATCGATCGCGATCTCTTTAATTTGGAAATTGCGTTTAATTTCCAAGCGGTTGAGATAACCAATCGGGTCATCGGGGTTGAAGATAACGCCGTCAAAGAGTTTAAATGGAACGCGATCGGGTTCTATATCGGGCCATCCCAGTTGCCGTGATGCTTCGCCAAACAAATCTACCCGGCGCACTCGTTCTAGAACTTCGATCCAGTTCTTGGGGAAAGAAGTAATGCCCCAACGCGCTAGCTGGGTCAAAATCCATAAGCCTTCACCTTTACTCGGACAGTTGCTATTGTCGTAGTGAAACTGGTTGAATTTGGGCAGGACTTGGGTTGGCGCACCAGTACCCCGGTTGTAGTGACCTAAGAAACCGGGACTGATATATTCAGCAGAAGTATCGATATATTGAGGCTGACAAAGCAATTGTAGGATTTCTTCGCGATTTCGGCGATCGTCGCAGTAGGCGCAAGCTTCTAAAAGAGCTTTGAGTAAGGCAATATGGGTTTGGGGAAACTGGTTTGCCCAATCCTCGCGCACGCCAAGCACTTTTTCAGGATTTCCCGGCCAAATATCGAGGTCGGTGGCGATGACAAAGCCTAGTCCTTCGTAGACAGCGCGACAGTTCCAAGGTTCGCCGACACAGTAGCCGTCAATGCTGCCATTCTTGAGGTGTTTCACCATATCTTCTGGTGAAATCACCGCCAGATTTACGTCTTTATCTGGATCGATTCCTCCTGAAGCTAGCCAGTAACGCAGCATCAGGTTGTGCATGGAGGATTCGTGTACGACGCCCAGAGTATAAACTTTATCTTTGCTTCGAGCGATCGCACTTTTAAAATCTTTAAGGGTGCGTACTCCTTGTTCAAATAACTCATTACTTAAGGTAATGGCATTACCGTTGCGACTGAGGACGAGGGCGGTAATCGTATGTATAGGTGTAATGCCACCCATACCTAATGTCATGGCTAAAGGCATCCCTGCAACCATTGGGGCGGCGTCTAGGCGTCCGGATGCGATGCCTTGCGCGATCGCATCCCAACTTTGTTCGCGGCTGAGGTTGACATCTTCTAAACCATGTTTTTTAAAGAAACCCATTTCTTTAGCAACTACCAATGGGGCGCTATCTGTGAGGGGAAGAAAGCCAATATCTAACTTGAGCTTTTCTAAACCTTCAGAAACCGCACCTTTGCTTGCTGTTGTTTGCTTCGCCTTGCGTTTCTTGTCCCGCTTTTGCTGGTTGAGGAAGTTAATCATCTGATTACGCAAGTCGTAGTAACTGGGATGATTTACCACTTCCAGGCGCTGGCGGGGTCGGGGGATGGGAACTTCCAATATCTGACCGATGTGAGATTGAGGGCCATTGGTAAGCATGACAATTCGGTCAGATAGCAGCAGCGCTTCATCTACATCGTGCGTAACCATTACGCTGGTGACGTGACTTTCCTCACAAATTTTCATCAACTGTTCTTGCAAACCACCCCGCGTTAAGGCATCCAAAGCCCCGAAAGGTTCGTCCAACAGCAGCAATTTGGGGCGAATGGCTAAGGCGCGTGCGATCGCAACCCGCTGTTTCATCCCGCCGGACAACTCGCTGGGTCGCTTGTCCGCTGCGTGTTGCAAGCCCACCAGCTCGATGTGATGTTCTATAATTCCTCGGCGTTCTCCCTGTGGGCTGTCCTTGAAAACTCGGTTCACCGCCAAAGCGATATTCTGACGCACACTTAGCCAAGGTAGTAGAGAGTAGTTCTGGAATACCACCATCCGGTCTGGCCACTTTGAGGTCGTTTTTGCCAGCTGCTTTCGCTTTAGTCAAGGCATCTTTCAGCACTTTGCTGTCTAAACCAAGCTTTACATCTTTATAAGTATTAGCAACAGAAATTGCCTGACCGTTGGTATTCAACCGCGCCAAAATGTACATAGGCAAAGGTTGATTGGTTTTAGTTTGGCCCAATGTCATGAAGTAAGGCATGGGGCTTAAGATGTGCGCTCCATCAATGCCGCCGCCTGCTGAACCTGTCTCTAAATTGTCGCGAGTTACCGGCCAAGAAGCTTGTTTGAGGATTTCGATATCCTTCATGCCGTACTTTTCAAATAACCCTTTTTCTTTGGCAATTATTAGGGGTGCAGAATCGGTTAGGGCGATAAATCCCAACTTGGCAGTTGTAACTTCTGGTGTGTCGGTAGCGCTGACATTTACCGCTGGTACTGCGGTGGAAGCAGCTGTGGGGCTGGAAGTCTGGGTAGATGCGGTATTGGAGGAGTTGGAGGTACAGCCGTGAGCTAGTAGGGTACCGGCTGCGGTTGCTCCTGCGGTAATAAGGAATTGTCTTCTGGTAAATCTTGTCATTTTCATTCACCCTGGCGGTAGTTAATTTTTTGGTTGTGACTTCGTAGCAGTCACACAATGCTTTTGCGAAAACTTGATGCCGGAACCTGACACTGCAATATACACGGATAAACTTGATGGAAAAGTATCCTTTTTAACAGATCGAGGCAGAGTTATACGATTTTGGATGAAAAAATTTTGGATTTTAGATTCAATTTGCAATTCTTCAATCTGAAATTTTAAATTGCCCGTTCCCTGTTTCCCCACAAATTTGAAATCTGCAATCTGAAATTTTAAATTTCCCAACGCGATCTACTTTTCCTTTAATTGAGCCCCGAAGCGCTGGATTAACAAGTCTTGTAAAATAGGCTTCAAATCTTCACAAGGAATGCTTTTCATGACACAGCTGCCGAGATGAGCATCTTTGCCAACTGTGCCGCCCATGTAGATGTCAACGCCTTCGAGAGTTTTGCCATTTTTTCTGACTTTGGTTCCCATCAAACCAATGTCGGCGACTTGGGGTTGAGCGCAAGAATTAGGGCAACCAGTCCAGTGAATACGCACTGGTTTGGTTAGAGATAATTCGGCTGACAGTTCCTGAATTGTCTCTAGGGCTCGGTTTTTGGTTTCTATTAAGGCAAAGTTGCAGAACTGCGCTCCGGTGCAGGAAACTAATGCCCGTTTTAAAGGTTCTGGGTTGATGGAAAATTTCTGCAATATTGGTTCTGCTAGGAAAGCTTTTAAACGAGAGTCGGGGATGTTGGGAATTATGACATTTTGTTCGACTGTGAGGCGGATTTCGCCACTGCCGTAAACGTCTGCTATTCTGGCGAGGTCAAACATATCTTGGGCATACACTCGTCCGACGGGGATGTGCAAGCCGACGTAGTTCAAACCTGGTTGTTTTTGCGAAAAAATGCCGATATGGTCGCGTTTTTCCCAGATGATTTCATCTTTTTCTGCGGCTGGTTGGAGGGAATGTGCTAGCTGTTTTTCTACTTCGGCTCGGAATTTGTCTATTCCCCATTCATCGATTAGCCACATTAAGCGTGCTTTTTGTCGATTTGCTCGCAAACCGCGATCGCGATAAAGCTCTAAAATAGCAATGCACAAGCCCACAACATCGCTGGGTGGAACCCAAGCGTTGAGCGGTACGGCGGCTTCGCAGCGTTTGGCGGAGAAGAAGCCACCGACTAGGACGTTGAATCCTAATATTCCATCTTTATATGCGGGAACGAAGGCGATATCGTTGATTTCGGCATGGACGGAGTTGTCGCGACATCCGGCGATCGCAATATTAAATTTCCGAGGCAGATTGGTAAAAGCGGGGTTGCCTTCGCCGTTGTTGGTGAGCCTGTCTTGCACTTGACAGCAGAGTCCCCGCGTGTCGATGAGTTCGTCTGCGTCAATACCCGCTACGGGTGAGCCAGTGATGTTGCGGACGTTATCCATGCCAGATTGGATGCTGGTTAAGCCCGCTGATTTCAGCTTACAGAAAATATCGGGTAAGTCTTCTATGCGAATACCGCGCAATTGAAAGTTTTGCCTGGTGGTGATGTCGGCATTGCCGTCACAGCCGTATCGCTGTACGATTTCGGCTAGGGTTCGCATTTGATTTGTGGTAATGATGCCGTTGGGCAGTCTCATCCGCATCATGAATTTGCCAGGGGTGACGGGACGGAAGAATATGCCTAACCATTTGAGCCGATGCTCTCTGTCGGTTTCATCCATTGCTTCCCAGCCCATCCTGGCGAAGTCTTCTAGCTCGGCTTTGACTGCTAATCCATCTTTTTCGGCTTTAAATTTTTCAAATTTGTTCAGACTTACGGTTGCTGTGGCTGCGTTTGTCATGTATAATCCCTCGTTCCCTACGGCATCTCTTGGTGACCGCTTGTTTGCTTGTGCAGAGCTAGAACCTGAAAGTGGCTTTTCGGTGCTAAATAGGACGCTCGATCCTTAAGCCAGTGTTATGTTTTTTTATTTGACTGTTTCTTTGTATTAAGCTAATGGGACTATATGTTTCAATTCGTATCTTTAATTACAAAATCTTTATAAATATGAATTTATTGCATAGACCTTATGCTTTTTTGACATTTTTACCTTCGGCAGGATTGACGGGCCATGCTTTATAGCTAGTCTCTAGTGCAAGTGGTCAGTGGTCAGTGGTCAGTGGTCAGTTGTCAGTGGTCAGTTGTCAGTGGTAAAAATCAAGATTTCCAGAGCAATCATTGGCAATTTTTAGTGGTGAGTTATTTCCGCCATCCTGCACTGGCTATTTTCCCACTTCTTTTGTGGTAATAAATTTTTTTTAAACTCTTTTTTTGTTTCCTTGTTCTCCTATTCTGCTGTCTCGCTCGCAAAATTTTCTTTTCTACTCGCTTCTTCAGCTTAACGCTACTTATTATTATTAAGTCTCCTTATTCTGGTTTCTAATTAGTTCATTCGTACTATTCCATCCTTTTTTGTTGATGTGTGACAGTTGAGGGTGCGGAATGTGGGTTATAATGCGATCGCCCAGAGTGTAAGAACCTGGTAAGCCACTAACTTGACCAAGGCGGGGAACTGACGAGTCTGCGTTTCCCAGTACATCCTCATATATTAAGGCATGAGCTGGCTACTATCTGAAATTGGAGGGGATACTAACCACCGCTGATTTGAGCCATTAGGCAGCTTGGGTAAATGTAAGTCAGAGCAGAGGAACGACAGTGTTGAGAAAAAAGATTAATCCATTACTGCTGTGGAGCATCACATTTATTGCTCTGACGCTAAATTATTCCCCAAGCATCTCTTTAGTGGCGACAGCAGAGCAAAATCAAGCTCCGATAATACGCCCTTCAAATATTCTTGATGTTGTAAGTAATAAAATCAAAAACCAGCTTAACATCTCTCCCAGAGAATTAGCTGCATACGCCAATAAATTACTAGCGGAAAAAGGATTCGATTACGAGTTTGACGTTTGTGAAATTATTGGTCTTGAGCGATTGAGACAAATTACGTTACCTTCAACAATTACCTACTCGCACGCGATGACGCAGCTAGTAGGGGGAAATATCACCCTTAGATTTATCAGCCGCAATCCTGGGGCTGGAGCCTGCGGTGAATGTTTATCGCAAATTCCCATCCTTCAAGTGACACAACAAGAAATGGTTGTAATGTCAGAAGGTAAACGCTATCAACTAAAGCGACCAGCAGATTTTGGTTTAGATGAAGCGGCGTTGGTAGATGAAACGATGAAGAAGGTTTTGCGAACGTGGCAGTTGCCATATCAAACCGTACCAGAAGGTATCTCTGCTGATGGTACGAAACTTTATTTGGCAATTTATGAGGAGCAACTTGATGCTCTAGTTTTAGAATTATCAGAAGATGGAAAAGTCCAATTTAAGGCTCGGAGTGATGTTAACTTGCAAGGAGAAGGTGAAAGGATAGAAAACCATCCTAAAGAACCTGGAAATGACTATCTTATGTTTATGGGTGTTAATGTTGGGGGTAAGAAATATATCCTTAAATATAGTGCGCCTTGCACTTAAAAAGTTCCTAATTGACGCTGCGGTGCAATGCAATAGTTTGATAATTGCATTCACTCGTCGGTTTTAACCGCAGATAAATACGGATGTTTGACCACTGATAAGCGGATTTTTTGGATAATTAAATAACTTAGGAAGATGGTTGAGCTTAAGTCGAAGGGGGAGCTAAATTGATGATGTTGAAGGTTGTAGAAGAGGCCACTATTGCAGCAGAACAAGAAAACTGGGCATTGCTAAATCAATACCTCCGGGGGCTTATAGAGAGTGAAAATTTGGCGGCGATCGATCGCAAACAGGTGCTAAATTGGGCCTTAGAAATTCTGGAAGCGGGGGATTTTCAAGAACGCTGGGATGTGGCAAAGGTGTTTCCCAACTTGGGAAATGAGGCGATAGCTCCTCTGATTTCTATCTTGTCAGACGAAGAAGCAGATGAGGAATTGCGCTGGTTCGTGGCGCGTATACTGGGAGGGTTCGATCGCCCAGAAGTAATTAACGCTTTAGTCGAAATCCTGGAAACCTCCGAAAGTGAAGAATTAACGGGTATCGCAGCAGAAGCGTTGGCTAATTTGGGTCAATCTGCCGTTGCAGCTTTGACGGATTTGTTAGCAGAAGAAGACACGCGGCTATTAGCAGTGCGATCGCTTTCCCATATCCGCCGTTCGGAAATAATTACGCCCCTCTTAGGCGTCGTCCACGACAAGCAAGAGTCGGTGCGTGCGGCTGCTATTGAAGCGCTCAGCAGTTTCCACGACCCCCGCATACCCCCCGTACTGCTACAGGCTTTGAAGGACTTCGCTGCGCCAGTTAGACGGGAAGCTGCGATCGGTTTAGGTGTAAGAGCTGACTTACAGGAAGAAGTAGATTTGGTCAACCAAATCGTACCCCTGCTTTCGGACTTCAACCTGGAAGTTTGCGCTGCTGCTGCAAGTACCCTGGGACGCCTGAAAACTGATGCTGCTGCCGATGCGCTATTTCAAGCATTGCTAAAGCCAAACATACCAATATCGTTGCAACTGCATTGCGTCCGTTCTTTAGGCTGGATTGAGACACCAAAAGCTTTAGGATATTTGCAACAAGCACTTACCTTTGAGCCAGTAGATATATATCAGGAAATCGTGACAGTTTTGGGGCGAGTCGAACAGCCGGATTTAGCACCTCAAGCTGCTGGAATTTTAATCGACGCTTTGAAATGCCAGCATCAAGCGGCTCAACATCCCAGCGTAAAACAAGCAATGGCAGTGAGTTTGGGGCAGCTTAAGAATCCTCAAGCTATAGATCCTCTGATCGATCTGCTGGCAGATCCTGATTTGGGAGTAAGGCTGCACGCCACCTCTGCCCTCAAAAAATTTCCCAGTGCTTTAGCACAATTACACCAGATCGCTGCGGACAAAAATCTCATGCCGGAACTCAAACAAGGAATTGCGATCGCCCTACAGGAATTTTAGATTTGCAATTCTTCAATCTGAAATCTGCAATTCTCCATTGCCAGGTTGTATCAAATTCTACTAAAATGCAGCCGCAGATCGGCTAAGGTCGAGGCAAGACCTAATTGTAATGCGGGCTACATCATCATGCGCGTCGAGCAGTTGCAGGCATTCCTGGCGATCGCTGAAACCGGCAGCTTTCAGCAAGCAGCGCGAAAATGTGGCGTCACCCAATCCACGATCAGTCGGCAGATTCAGTCGCTGGAGACAGATGTGGGTCTGTCGCTATTTCACCGGAGTAACCAGGCAAAGTTAACTCTGGGAGGCGAACGCTTTTTACCACGCGCCCGGAAAATCTGCCAGGAGTGGGAAAATGCGACACAGGAATTAGCAGAGTTATTGGCAGGGAAACAGCCAGAACTTTGTGTGGCGGCGATTCCTTCGATCTGCGCTTATAACTTGCCGCCAGTATTGCAGAAGTTCTGTCAAGACTACCCAGCAGTACAATTGCGAGTTACTTCGCTAGGCAGCGATCGCGCTTTGAAAGTCCTTAAAGATGGGCTTGTCGATGTAGCTATTGTCATGAATAATCGCTTTTTAACCGCCAGCCCGGAAATGATCGTTGATGTGCTTTACAATGAACCGATTGAGGTTTTGATGGCGGCAAATCATCCGCTTACGCAGTACGAACGAGTACCGTGGTCTGAAATAACCCGTTATCCGCAAGTGGTGTTTAAGGTTGGCTATGGGATGCAACGCTTGATACAAGACCAATTTCAGCGTCTGGGTGCAACTATGAATGCAGTTTTGGAACTGAATACGTTGGATGCTTTTAGAGGCATGGTGCGACAAGGAGATGCGATCGCTTTACTGCCCAAAACAGCCGTCTTTGACGCCCATTACGATCCAAGTCTAGCAGTGCGATCGACTGGCGAACCAACTTTAAAGCGTCAGGTGGTATTGGTAACAAGTTGCGATCGCATTCTAATTCCACCAATTCAGCATTTTCGCAACCTCGTTCACAAGTTAATCGGCATCCAAACCGAACCGCTAGCGGTGGCGTCACCAACTACAACTATCCCCACTTCTTTACCTCGTAGTATTGCAATATAGCCATTAGTCATTAGTCATCGGTCATTAGTCATTGGATAAGAGAAAATCAATAACCGATGACTCTAATAACAAATGACAACAGAACTCACGCCCCCCTGCCCCCAAATCTGGGGGAGAACAAGTCTTGTCCCCCTCAGATTCGGGGGGTTAGGGGGCTTTCTGAGTAAGTCCTGAACAATTAACAACCAAGAACTTCTTCTATGAGCAAAGTTTTTAGAGAACTGCTGAAAAAAGTTGGCAGCGGTACGCATACCGGCGAAGATTTGAGTCGAGAGGAAGCAGCCCAAGCAACCCGAATGATGTTGGTTGGGGAAGCAACCCCAGCACAAATTGGGGCTTTTATGATTGCCCACCGTATCAAGCGTCCCACTGGTGAAGAATTAGCTGGAATGCTGGATGCTTATGACGAACTGGGGCCAAAACTGCAACCCTGCGATCGGTTTAAGTCAGAGGTGGTAGTTTTGGGTATACCTTATGATGGGCGATCGCGCACGGCACCGATCGGTCCCCTCACAGCTTTAATCCTAACCGCAGCTGGAGTGCCAGTAATCATGCACGGAGGCGATCGAATGCCTACCAAAGAAGGTCTACCCCTGGTTGATATCTGGCAGGGATTAGGCATTGATTGGACTAAATTATCTCTAGCACAAACTCAGCAGGTTTTTGAAAGTACAGGACTGGGATTTGTCTATTTGCCCCAACATTTTCATTTAGCAGCTGAATTTGTTTCCTACCGCGACCAAATTGGCAAGCGTCCTCCCTTTTCCACGATGGAATTGATGTGGTGTCCCTACGCGGGAGATGCCCACATTGTGTCTGGATTTGTTCATCCCCCTACGGAAAATATGTTTCGAGACGCCTTCGCGTTGCGGGGAACTCAGCATTTCACTACGGTGAAGGGTTTAGAGGGAAGTGGCGATTTGCCGCGCGATCGCACCGCCATTATCGGCATTGCTAAGCCTGACGCGCCCTTTGAACGCCTGCATTTAGCACACAATGATTATGGTTTTAGTAACAAGAATCCCTCTCTTGATTCCACTGCCGAATTAATTGAACAGGTGCAATCCGTGTTGCAAGGAAAACCCTCGGAAATGATGCAATCTGCCATCTGGAATGGTGGTTTTTATCTGTGGAATTCAGGCGTTTCTCCAGATATGCACTCCGGTATATCCGAAGCAACAGCCTTACTTACCAGCGGACAGGTTGTTAAAAAACTTCAGGAAATTCGTAAAACTGTCGCCTCCTTCCAAATAGTATCTGTTTAAGTTGGCATATTCAGCCTTCCTAGCAAACAGCGTTCTGGTTCTTCGACTTCTTCAGGATTGCAGGGAATAGCACTGTTGAGGATAGGTTGGCGCACGGCTTCGACGTTGAGGGGTTCGCCGCGTTGCTGTTGTAAACTCAGAAATAGGGCAGCAAATCCGGTAATAACGGCAGCAGCGCAACTGGTGCTTTTTTTATGGATGGGTTTATCGGTTCCGGGTTGTGCGCCTAAGATGTTTTCGCCGGAGGCGAGGATGCCTTTTAGCTTAGATATTTCTTGGCAGTCAAAGGTTTTGTTGCTATATTCGTAAGTAGTAGGGATAATTTATTTAAATTATCAGGTTACTGACTCAATGGCTAAAGATGTTTTTCATAGGGCGGTTAGGAAGGGTTTAGAAAAGGAGGGCTGGGTGATTACGGATGACCCACTGAGAATTAAGGCAGGTGGGGCTGATATGCAAATTGATTTGGGAGCAGAAAAAGTTATGGCCGCAGAAAGGGGAGAGGAAAAAATCGCTGTTGAAGTTAAAAGTTTTATTGGTGCATCAAATATTTCTGAATTTCATACGGCGGTGGGACAATTTATTAACTATCGGGTAGCTTTGGAAGAACAGGAGCCGGAACGCATTTTATATTTAGCCGTTCCGATCGGTGTACATCGCCGATTCTTTTTTCTGCCATTTGTCCGAACTATTGTTGAGCGGTTTCAAATTACATTAATTACTTACGATCCAGTAGACGAGGTAATTTTAGAATGGAAAAACTAGAACGCTATCGCACTTATATCCAAGAGTTGTTGAGTGAGTATGCCAAACTGAGCAAGTCCGATGATGAAGCTGAAACAGAGTTAGTTTTTGATATTCAACGCGACCATTATCAAGTTGTACATACGGGTTGGAAGAATCGAAGACCTATGTATGGGTGTGTGTTACATCTGGATATTAAAGGTGAGAAAATTTGGATACACCATGATGGTACGGAGATTGGGATTGCTGATGAGTTAGTGAAGTTGGGAGTACCAAAATTAGATATTGTTTTGGCATTTCATGAACCTTTGGTGAGGCAATATACAGGGTTTGGTGTGGGAGTTGAGAGCCAATCTGAAGGCAAGGAGTTAGAAGGGGTTAAGAGCAAGTAATTCTGTTTAACCAAACCTAATAGCTAACCCCAAAAAAAGTGTAAAAATCCTGATTTCTTTGAGGGTTATTGGCTACTAATAAAAGAGTGTTTAGTCGATCGCAATCCTTTTTCTTCTTTGCACGATTCCACGATCGACATTAGGATGAGTGAAATAGCTTCGCCACGCTAGGCTTAGTCACTTTCCCCATCGCGTTGCGTGGTAGTTCTTCAACAGCAAGAATTTGGGTGGGAACTTTGTAGGTAGCCAGTCGTTCTTTTGCCCAACTTCTGAGAGTTTCCAAACTCAAATTAGTTCCTGATTTCAATACCAAAGCTGCACAAACTCTCTCACCCCATTCTAGATCGGTAACCCCAACAACTGCACAGTCCTGAATATCTGGATGAGTTCGGAGGACTTCCTCAATTTCCAAAGCCGAAACTTTATAACCTCCAGTTTTGATGATATCGACGCTAATTCGACCAAGGATACGGTAATTATCATTTTCAACGACTGCGAAATCGCCTGTGCAAAACCAACCGTCGCGAAAAGCTTTTACCGTTGCTTCCGGTTTTTGCCAATATTCCAGAAAAACTCCTGGCCCTTTGACTTGTATTTCTCCTGGTGTTCCCGGAGAAACTAAATCTCCGTTTTCATCCACTAATCTAACTTCAACTTGAGGTAAGGGTTTGCCAACATATCCCGCGAATCTTTCACCATGTAAAGAGTTAGATAAAGCCATGCCAATTTCCGTCATACCGTAGCGTTCGAGCAGAAAATGACCGCTGATACTTTGCCATTTTTCTAATACTTGGACGGGTAAAGCTGCCGATCCTGAAACCATCAGACGTATTTTAGCACAGCCATCGGATATCCTTTTTTGGCGTTCGCTATCTGCGGCTTCCCAAGCTGCAATCAGCTTGACATAAATCGTCGGTACAGCCATAAATAGAGTTAAGTCACCACGAATCATGCGATCGCAAACTATTTGAGCATCAAACTTGCTGAGGATATGGCACTCAGCACCACTCCACAAGGCGCAAGTTAGCACATTAATAATCCCATGAATGTGGTGAAGCGGCAGGACGTGCAAAATGCGATCGTCTGATGTCCATCCCCAAGCCGAAACCAAGCTAGTCACTTGCGCTTGAATATTTTGATGTGTGGTAACTACTCCCTTGGGTTTACCAGTTGTGCCGCTAGTATAAAGGATTAAGGCTCGTCTGGCGATATCAATTTCTGGGAGTAAACCAACTTCAGGGAGAGTTTCCGAAGTCAGAATAAATCGCAAATTTCGCTCTTGTGCGATCGGACCCACTACCGCCTCGAAATCTGGATGAGCGATCGCAATTGATGCGCCTGAGTCTGCAATAACATAGTCTAACTCAGGTTTTGGATGCCCTACACACAAAGGTACCGCCACCCCACCCGCACGCCAAATCCCCCATTGTGTAGCGACATACTGAAATCCTGAAGGAATGAGAAAAGCAACTCGCTGCTCTTGTAAATCTTCTACATTTTCCAGAAGTTTGGTAGCAATTTGAGCAGAAGTTTCGAGCAAATTATGATATGTAAATGTTCCTTCAGTGGCGACAATGGCAATTTTGTTTGGGTTTTGGTTAGCGCGATCGATCAGTGGGAGATTCACGTTAGTTAATTAATTCATTATGGTAACATAAAGGATAGCATTGCCAGATGCTTTCCGACTTTTAGCGACTTCCTCTCGGAAACGTTATGGGGCAACTATCGCCAATTACCTCAACTATATCAAATGATTGAATTGAAGGGGATGTGAATAGTTAATCCGAAGCATTAGATCTGGACTGTTATGAGTGTCAGTTGAGCGTTCAGGGCGTGTTTTTTTCTTGTCAAGGCTGATGTGACCGATACTGACGAAACTATATTTATAAGTATCAAGGAAGTTCTGTTTATGCCAAAATGCTTTGCCAATTTCCTTGCAATAAGCAACAAAACACTGCGCGCCTGTAAGTTGCTTGATAATTGCCTTCTTCTCGCCTTTCGTTTTCTTCATCTCAATGCAAAGGATAATTTTTTCTTTGTCAGTATCTGTAATTATGACAAAATCTGCGCGTTTGCACTCACCTTTCGAGCCATTAAAAATGTCTCTTGGCGCTACAAAAGTATCTGCCTTGATAATGATCACCTCATCATATTTTGGCATTCCATCAATCGTTACAGAATAAATATCCTTTTCTTCGAGTGTGACTGAATATTTTAAACGCTTTCCCTCCTGTCGTTCTTCCAGTGCTACTGTGGCGGTTTCTTTTATCATCTCTTTGAGGATAGCAATATCAGACATTAATCCTCACCCCAGACTATTGCTTCCTGAATCCGATTCATCGTTTCAATAGTTGTATCAAAACTGCGAGCTTCAATACCCAATTCCGGGTCAATGTCGGCAGGTGTCAAGGTTTGGCATTTAGTTTTTTTTGTCTTCCCATCTATTTTTATCAATGCCTCTTCCGCAATATAAACTTTGATTTTTTCAGCAGAGATAAGTTCTTCTTTTCGATAACCTTCTTCTTCAGCAATTCGTTTGAGATGAGGTTTATCATGGTTGAGCATGATCGATGTATTCAATTCTTTAACAATGTAATCGCTGTGGGTAGTTATAAAAACTTTAATGCCGAGGTTTACCAATCGGGCAAAAAGTCTAGCGACGCGACGCTGGTTTTCGGGGTGTAGGTTCAATTCTGGTTCATCTACCATCAGTAAATCCCCAAGCTGCGCCTCATGTCTGAGGTAAAAGCCGATATCTAATAAAGAACGCACCGCACTAGAACTTTGATCCATAGAAAGCTTGACCCGTTTACCCTTCGGCACATAATAAAGATCATCGTTGCGAGTAACTGTGTACTCACCGCCGATAATATCAGCAAAATCTGTCAGTATATCAGGATTATTCTCAGCAATAAAACTACTTTTTTTGAAAATTGTCTCCAATTCTCGCGTAAAATCCACATTTGTTTTTATTGGCAGGGCATAATCTTGATAGACCTTAAATAAAAGCTCCATTGGATTGATATTGTTATTAGCTTGACCCATTTCTTCAAGCAAGCGATTGCGTGCGAAATTCAACTCTTTACGAAAAATAGCGGCACCAGTTCGTTCGGCACTAGCGATGAAAGGGCGAGGAATAAGCTCAGCAAAAACGATCTCTTTCAGTGCATCGGCAATGGTGCGCTTAAGTATCTCAATGGGGATTTTTGCCTTGTCTTTCTCAACTAGCAGAGTGACAAATAATTCTGTACTATCTTCACTTTTTGTCATGGAGAATATTTCGACATTGGCAGATCCTATCGTCAGTTCAAACTTGCGTGTCAAACTAATGTTTTGGATGTCCAGGCTTACCTGGAAGTCTGTTTCTTTAAATCTTTCAGGCTGTGCTGCGAAAATCTTAGGTAATTCCTGGGTATATGCTTGGCAACCTTTAGCAACAATCTGTTCGGCTTGTTTGACATATTCTTGTATATCAAGACGAATTACGCCGTCAGCAAGGAGTTGCTCAATCTTGTCATCTTTGATGTCGATCGAAAACATCCGCCGCCAAGTATACAAAAAACCAAACAGAGCGTAAGTGGCGTAGGTCTTACCAGTATTATTGCAGCCACAAATAATCGTCAAGTCGCCAAGGGTAAATTCGGCTTGTTTTAAAGCGCCAAGATTTTTTACTTTTATTTTCACTGCCATATTCCTTTAGCGTGATTATAGAGTAGAGGCAGAAGGTGCAATTGTTGAATTGCTGCCAAATTCGTGATAACTGATGTATCGCTGATGACAATCACAGCCGTCCCAATTCTCGTAGGTTTTTCAAATCGATTGCAAAGTCCTCAACATCGTAGGAGTAGATTGGAATATTTTGCGGCTTCAAGAGTTCACGAAAAGAATTAGGGTGCATATCCGCTAGTTGGCTAGCATAGCCCAAGGTTAATCGACCTGTCTGGAACATATATATTGCTATTTCTTGGCGAAACTTGCTTGGGGTCAACTGAGATGCTTGTAGGATTTCGTCTGAAATGATGATACTCATCGCCAAATTACCTCACTTTCTCGATTATCTTAATCAATAGCAACATCTAGTCAATAATATCAACTGAGCGATCGCTCTATCACCATTATCAATAAATACCATAGAGCGATCGCCATAATAAGCTTCTTAGGCGGTCGGGTGCAGCGATTTGTTAGACTTCTTCTTCGGAGGTAAAGTTACTGACTCCCTACCACTTTCCGCTTCTCTCTTGCGCCAGTCTGCAAACATAGCAGCTACATCATAATTAAATGATTTAGCATGAGCTTCCCGAAATTGATAAATTTCCTCTAGAATTTCATTTGTCAACATTTCCTATTCTCCCATTAATTCATAAGGTGTGCAAATCGTTGGTAGCTCGTACCCAAAGTCAGCGCAAATCTGTGTAAGCTTTTTCTGAATCTGGGCATTTGCTATGTGCTTACAATTCCACGTTAGAAGATAATCCATACCGTGGATAGTAGCTATGGCAATATGTGCTGCATCATTAGCAGCTTTATCTGGAAGGTTACTTCTTGCTAAAAATTGAATCACCAGATCTTGAGCCGCCTCACTCGGCTTCAGCAATTCCATATCCTGCAAGATTTCAAGCCGATTGGCAGCTATCTCTGCGTCGCCCAAGGCTGCTTCATCTAAAACAAGTTGCGAGATGTATAGATCGAAAGCTCCGCGATAATTTTTCCACCAGTCTCGCGTTACCTCAATGTTGGCAGCAAGAATCATATTTTTAGTCGATCTGGCTGTCAAGTAGCCAAAAATACTGGTTTCAATGTAGATGGTTTCACTCATGCAAGATAAAACTGTTAACTTCTCTATTTTATCCTAGCGATCGCACCATCACCATTATCAATAAATACCATAGAGCGATCGCCACAATAAGCTGTTCAAATTCCACTCTATCAAATTATGGGTAAACCTCACTCTTGAGGTTCATCCTTGGGTGGATTAGGCGGACACCAAAACAGATTTTTGCTAGACACCCCAAGGGATTCGAGAATAGAACGCATGATGTCTGTGCAGTGCATCCAATATCCCAAATCCTCGTACATCCGATCGGGATTGAACTCCAGATTATAATGTCGCACGTTGGGAAGTCCTAAAAATTCCTGAGAAGATTGCGGGGAAATTAGCAGAAGGTGGAATGGCTTCCCCTCGCATTTTGATTCAAGCTTGTTTAGCAGATCGCTCACATAGTCACGATTGGTAACACCTGTGCGAACAAACAGCACCTTGTCGCACTTTCTTAGGGTATACCAGAAACGTTTCGATCGGGCCGTGTAACGAACGCGCATTCGTTCATATACGGGAAACATATTGTTTGCGGGGTCGTCTGTATCCTCTACTTCATGGGCGAAAGACAGCCCCGTCCACTTGCTGTGGTATATCCTACCTGCGTCAGGATCGTAGTGCAACAGGTCGGGGTTCCACATATCGTTAAAACCAGTCTCAATCATATCCGCGACATCCCCAAGATTAGTGGTTCGCGTTAGATCGAAAGGAAAGGCTGGTCCATCGTACTCCATTTTGTATAAAAGCATCCTTGCAGCACAACGATCGCCTAAAGGAAGAATCGCCACTCGGTTAATATCTGATAATTTACACTTGTATTGGAAAAATACTGAGGACTTGGGCGGCACTTTGACTCGGTTTTCCAGTCCGTCCTTGCCAATCATCATAGTGCGAAACGGCGCGTCGGGATCGAGGGGATCTTCATACACACCCGATCGCATTTCTTTGAGGGCGCTACGTACCTCCGGCCACATAGGATGGATATTATATTCCTGGTCTGATTCGTTGATGACGCGCAGGAGGCAATCGCTTTCTTTCAGAAGTCCCAGATGCCCGTCGTAGAATAAAGTTTGCGAAACTGTTGGCGAAAAGAAATGATTGGCAGCACAATATTCCAGGTCAACAGCAGGGGGGATATTCACCCTAGTTTCGATCTTGCCATCCTCTCCCACCCAAAAGAAGGGGAGGATATTTAATTGTACATTCTTAGCAATGTAAATACCGGGTATTAATCCAGCTTTGCTTTGAATAATTGCTTGCAGTTCTTCCCAATAAGCAGCGATCGTGTAGGTATGTTTTGATGTATTAATAACCCGCAAACTCTTCTCTTCTTGACAGACAAAAATGTGGAAACCCCAGTTATCGCGGTAAATTGGTACTTCCTGCTTCTGTTGTGGAAGTTGTTTTTCTTTGTTAAATTTGTCTTTGTTTATCTCAAAGAGGCTGATGTCGATCGCCTCGTACATCAAACGGTGCCCTGCCATGTTAGGATGAGCCCGATCGAACCACGTACCCGGTTTCCAACGCCCCGCCCCATCATCCACAGCGTCAAGCCAATTCAGCACAAAAGGGCCCCAACTTAGCATCCGGTTGTGGGTATCTCGCAACAGCCAATTATGTTCAGACCTATAATCCCCATTCGGGTATACTGCTCCTAGAATTGGCATAGCTCCCAATTCCTTCGTCATTTTCACCAGTTGCTGCAATCCGCTTTCAAAACGCCGTTGCACCGCCCGTCGTTGGTGAGGGGGACAATAAGCCAGCCCCTCGTTGCCCAGAGAGAGGGCAATAATAACGATATCCGGTTGTTCTGGCGCAACTACCAGGGGAAACCTGTCAATTGTGGTGCTGACATTGGCACCCACCTCAGACACATTTACCAGGATATGTCCGTATTTTTCATGCAATGCTTGCTCCAGATGCCACGCCCAGCCCCTCAACAACCATGAATTGCATCCTACGCCTACAGAACTGCCAACGATCGCGATTTTCAGACCCCGATCTCCTTTGGTGAGTGGCTTTTGGGCAGTAGGCTCCTTAAAATATCCGTAGGGACAAGGCTGCGCGTCACCGAACCAGCCATCTTCCACAATTATGGTAGATGACTGATGGTCAGATTCGATCGGTATCCAACGGTTCGCTGTTAAAGTTTCCCATTTAACGCTACCATCTGCCCGGAGTAGCACGTACTTGTATTCGATGTTTTGAGGAACGGGTGACTCCAACGACGAAGGAACATCAATTTCAATGTCTGTCCACCATAAAGGGTAGTACTCGCCACTACTGCATAAATTTACGCACTTGGTTACGTTCCACAGTCCTAACTCAGGAGTCGAACCGACGAGTCCGATGAATTCTCCCTTTTGCGTGTGAGCCCTTATCTGGAACCGATACATAAATTATGTCTCTTCTGGATGCCAGCTTTTGCTGCGTAGCAGCTTATCACGTCTAATCCTCAAGGTCTGTCTTGGAGATCACTTTGAGCGGGAATTTATGGTTCTTCTGTTTCTGGTATAGCCAAAGTCAGATATGTTAGGAAAGTATTGACCGCTCAAACCAAGAAAAGGACTGTGTTTGCACTAAAGTCGAAGCACTAAAGCCGAAGCACTAAAGCAGAAGCACTCAGTATCTCAGCAACCAATAAATTATGATAAGTCCAAACTCAAAACCTTCTGTTGCTGCTGTTATCCTAGCTGGGGGTAAAAGTTCTCGCATGGGAGAGGATAAGGCTCTTATTCCTTGGGATGGCACACCTCTTTTGCAAAAAGTATGTAAAGTGGCAGATGAGTGTTGCCAGCAGGTTTACATTCTCACTCCTTGGCCCGATCGCTATCTATCTATTGTTAAAAAAGAGTATAAATTTTTACTAGAGTCTAACCCAGGTCAGGGGCCGCTAGTTGGCTTGGCTGAGGGACTGGCTCAAATCTCTGCTGACTGGGTGTTACTCTTAGCCTGCGATTTGCCTTTACTCGACCCCATTATTATCGACAGTTGGGTAAGCCACTTAACTCAGATACCTTCTGATATCTTAGCTTTGGTGCCGCGACAGGCTGAACTTTGGCAACCTTTGTGCGGTTTCTATCGGCGGGAAGCTTTACCAGAGTTGCAGAACTTTATTCAGCAAGGTGGGCGATCGTTTCAAACTTGGCTGGAACAAGTGCCTGTGCAGGTTATTCCTGTGAGCGAACAGTGTAGTGATATGCTGTGGAATTGCAATACACCTAGCGATCTGCATCATTAATCCTAGAACACCGATTCAGTAATGGTAGGGGCGTTCGCGTTGGCGTAGCCTGCGACGAGAGCGCTCTTCGTGCCGGAGGCATTAGCATTCGGGCTATAACTTATCGCTTTCTACCTAGATTTTCACCCCCGTTTGCTTCGCCCCAACACGCTAAAAAGGCATCAAGAAGTATTGCTGAATCGGTGTCCTAGAAAATTTAAGTGATTAAAAAATAATTTTTACATCTACCTTTAGATAGAGCTAGTTCTAAAGTGGGATATACCTTTAGTATGAAGTTTAAAAGCTACAGGTTATAATAAAATATAATGCGAGTCATGTAAATTTTGTGTTGCCAAACACAAATGGATAAAAATAATACAAGTAAAGTCGTCATTTGGGCTACCATTGACCCCGAATGCGTTAAACAGAGAATTAGTAGAATAAATGACCGAATTGAAGCCGTTTTGAGAAAGTACAAGTTCGATCGTTAAACCGGGCACAAAACATTTTGTTATTTAAATTCCCATCAAAGTTTTTTTAGCAATAAGCGCCTACGTCAGACTAATGCTAATAACCGGGTAACTGTCAAATCTGTTAGGGAGTTGATCGTAGCGATGCACTTCTTGAAGGCTGTTATTGTCGTCTACCAAGACAACTGTGGGAGAGTGGTTTTTCAATTCTTCTGGGGTGAATTGCCCGTAAGTCATGATAATGATGCGATCGCCCTTCATCCCCAACCGCGCCGCCGCACCATTGAGTTCGATCGCGCCTGAGTGACGCGGTGCTGCGATCGCATAAGTAATAAACCTTTCTCCATTGGCAATATTGACAACCTGCACCTGTTCGTAGGGTAATATACCCGCAGCATCCAACAGGGTTTCGTCGATACTGATACTCCCCATGTAGTTGAGATGGGATGCTGTGATGGTACAGCTGTGAATTTTGGCTAAAAGGAGCGATCGGTGCATCGATTTTAGATTTTAGATTTTAGATTTTAGATTTTGGATTAGTCATTAGTCATTTGTCATTGGTTATTCGCAGAATTATATTAATGACTGATGACTAATGACTAATGACAAAAAGTCTAAACCAGACCTTTTTAGCTAACAGCTTTAATGCACTTTTCGACCAAGGGCATTACGTGATCGACATCTTGCCAACCCAAAATTTCGACAGCCTTCTTCTCTAGATTTTTGTAACTTTTGAAGAATTCTGCAATTTCGTACAAGCGGTGCGGTTGCAAATCTTTAAGAGATCTAACTTCGGCGTAGCGGGGATCTTTGTCGGGTACGCAGAGAATTTTCTCATCGCGATCGCCTCCATCGATCATTTCTAGCATCCCGATCGGTCTGGCCGCAATCACACACCCTGGGAAGGTTGGCTCATCCATAATCACCATACCATCAAGGGGGTCGCCATCATCGGCGAGTGTGTTTGGCACAAAACCATAGTCATAGGGATACTTGACAGAAGAATATAGCACTCGGTCTAAGGCAAAGGCTTGCAGTTCTTTGTCGTACTCGTATTTGTTTTTGCTACCGGCGGTAATCTCAATCAAAACGTTAATCAGACCCGGTTTGGGTTGGGCGGGAATGCGGGATAAGTCCACAGTGGAACTCCTAAATTTACGGCAAATGCGGGGTCCAACTCGTGACGAGTTTCGACAACCCCCGTGTAGCATTCTAGGGGAATATCGGTTACCAAGTCTTCCGTGGAGTACTCTAAGGCGGACAAGGCCCACCCTACTGATGCACAAAACCAGCTTGGTGTAGAAGCTGGTTTCGGGCAGACAGGTTTGGTTCGCGATGCCGTAAAATTATTTGGACACCCTGTGTTTGTGACTCAACCCTGTCCCTGGAATAAAGTATTTTTCTATATCACTCCTTCTGGATTGGTAGTGGATAGGTGATTTGTTGCAAAACCTCGACTTTGTTTGAAGAGTAGTGTGCGATCGCGCATAGGGGTAAAGTCAGGGTTAGCAAAGCTATGACTGTTCCCACGATATCTGCCAGCCTCTGCGGCGGATGGTCAGGAGAATTGGCAGCCTGGTCAGGAGAGTTCATAAAAAAAGATGCGTTAACTAAATTGTTAACCAATTCAGTTGAAAGTACGAATGAAGCAAGGGGCAATATAGTCCCTGTACTTATAATTGTAACTATTGGTTTGAGGGAGACTGTCTCCCAGAAAACAATCTTGACGTAAATCTATCTAAAGATAGAGATTCAGGCAGCTGTTCGCTGCCTGAATCTTACGAAATCGCCCCCCTAGCCCCCCAAATCTGGGGGGAGAAGAGTCCTATTCCCCCCAGATTTGGGGGGTCGGGGGGGCGATTTCGTAAGTCCTGAAGTAGTGAAATGCCTGAGACTCAAAAGATTTTTGAATGAGTGAATGAGTGACTTCCGACGAAGGCACTAGCGATCGCCATAAGCACCAATCGGTTCTTTGATGAACCGGATATACAGGTGCTTGAAGGTAGACTGGATGACCCGTGGCAAGCCAAAATCGATCGGTACTAGCGCTTCGGGTAGTTTCCAATCCGAAACCTGGATATCCGCCGGACGTAAGTGCGGAAAGTCAATCGCCGCTAATTCGGGACAAAGGCCCAGGCGCTGGGAAGCTGCAACCGTTGGTACTAAGCTGGGGTCAACATTGAGGATGGACAGGATAGAGCGATCGAGGGCAAACACATCTTGAGAGGCCCCCAGAATCCCCAAGAATCGTGGTTCGCCACCGCTGGGGCCATTCCCCTCGTGACCGATAATGCCATCCAGGATCGTCAAGTCAGGATTAATTGCCCGTGCCGTTTCCACCAACATTTCCCCAAAGCGGTTCGCATCTTTCCCCGCTTCCATGTGCCACCACGCCTTCATCTTTCCGGGGACGCAACCAAAGAGATTTTTAACCCCCATCGTCATTGTTAGTTGCACGTGGGATTTCACTTTCGGCAAATTAATGACCGCATCTGCATCCATCGCCTCTTTGGATAGCAGCAGGTGATTGAATTGTTCGCTGACAGTCTCGTACCGCTTACCGTGGAACTCCACTATCGGCAAATTTAGTTCATTAATCAAAGGCAAATAACCATTCGCCTTTGCCACTCCCAACGCACTGCCAAAAGCGGGGCCATCTCCCAAAAAAGGCTTGCCACCAGCTTCTTGTACCATTTTGGCAACGCAGTAAACCAATTCCGGGCGGGTAACGCACTCTTTGGTGGGACGTGCGCCTGTGAGTAAATTGGGTTTGAGCAAAACGCGATCGCCCCGTTTCACAAAGGATACCATTCCCCCGAACGGTGAGAGCAGAGTTTCCAGGGATGCCCGCACATTGGTTAGGTCGTAGGAGTTGGCCCGAATTAGACTAACAGCCGGTGGCATTTTGCGATCGCTCCAAAGCTTGGTTTTCTTAGACTTAGCTTAGCGGCCACTGCGAGTTAGTGCCGTAACACGCTCGGAATTGGGGAAAATGCCCTCTCCTTCCAGACCAGACAAAGGAGGCTTAACCTCAATTTTCATAACTTGGGCGGTACTGACAACAACCGTTTGATCTCGCAGATGTAGAATAAAAGAAGGTTTCTCTAAGAGGCTGGTAATTTGTTGCTCGAACTCTTGCGGCGACACAGGGATATTAAACGCTTCTGTCTGACCGTTGATAAAATGAAAGGTCACCTGGGTATAGCCATTCGGAATAGACATGAGAAAAAACTCCTGATTGATTTTCAGTGACAGACTACTTTAATTGCAGCAGTTGTCAGGGTCGAACCAGATCGCCGCTTTACTAATCTTGACAGAACCTATCCCAATGAGCAAGATTTCGCTCTGATGTTTCCTGTTACCTCGATCGATCGCGATTAATCATTCGAGAGATAACATATTTTCCTCTGGCGTTGCAAAAAATTTAGCATCTCGCTGTTCAACTCGATTTTTTTTTCATTCTGTAGTTGGTTATTATCAACGCGATCGCTATTATACCAACTATGTTCGTGGCCGAGAGTTATCGAATTATCAAAGTTTGCATTAAAAATGTAAGCTTTGGGCTTTTCGTATAGCGCCTTAAAATCATTATCCTCAATTTCTTGCTCTACTACCAATACATTTTTATATAGATTGGCAATGATTTCTTTCCCTTCCTTAGTTACTTCCAAGTAGTCCAGTCCTTTTTTAATAAGAGGATAGACAACATTCCAGAAAAAATTCGGATAGCCAGCACGCAAATCTTCTGGATGACTGTATCCCAGGTTTTTATTTACACCAGTTTCTTCAAACTCGTAGAACAGAGCAGGCATTTTTTCCAAGTAGCGAGTATCGCTTAGCTGACCAATTAAATCAGCAGCACGAACTAAACCAGGATAGTTAACAATGTCTTGATGTTCTTCATCATTTGGCACCGGGAACCGGGTCATTTCAATGTTCTGCTTAACTACTTCAATATCAATCAAATAGTGATCGGAAAAATGCTCCTCAAAAAAAACTTTGCCTCTGTCTACGTGGTATGGAGTGAGGCTGGCATCAGTAGAAAAAGGCGGCAAAAAAATTATCTCGCCGTCTATTCCCTTATCATACAATCTTTCATTTGGTTTATCTTGGAGACAAACTCCCTTGACGTAACCAATGTCATGAAACAACAACGAAATGATGACGTGCAACCAATCTTTACAAGAGACGCTACCATAGCGAATATGTTTACCCCGCAATATTTCCTGTCCCACTAAGGTCACAAGGATGGTGTGTTCAACATTGTGATAAAGCGCGTTGCTATTGGCAATATTTTCCAAAGCCATGCTAGCAACCCAGCCGATGAAGTCGGCATAGTCTGGTTTGAGATGGCCGTAAGTATTGCGGTAACCTGCTTGCAGGCGTTCGACGCAGCTATTAATGATGATCTCTGTGAGACTGAACATGGCTATTTCTATGATAAAATCTAGGTTCGGCAGACGTATTCAATTAAGGTCGTCAAGTTTGGTAGTGTGTGGTTTTACGAGAGAACTATTAGTATGACAGATAATCTGGTTAAACCTGCCTTTATTCTTCATTGCTCATTTATTTATATCCAAACTGACAGATCTGATAACAACTATCATTAGTTTGACTCAAATTTCCGGAAGTAGTAACCAAAAAAGCTCATAAATTTAGTAAAGTTTTTGTCACCCGCATCATTTTAAAAAAGAGGTTGTTTGCATTAAAATTTTAAAACCTCATGAAACCTCATGAAACCTCATAAAACCCCAGTATATTTTTAGATTACCGGGCTATGTATAGAATTTAAAATTTTGGGTGAAAGGTAAATATGGATCTTAACAAAACTTTAGAATTTGTAGATAACTTAATTTATACCAAGACTGGTAAGCACCTCAGCGATCTGGAAAGGGCAGTTTTTATAGGGTCTTGGCAAGGACAGACTTACGAGGAGATTTATCCTATTAATCCTGAGTATGTAGAAAAATACGTTGGCTATAAGTTATGGCAGAAACTTTCCAATGTCTTGGGGGAAAAAGTTAGCAAAAAAAAGTTTCGGGGAGCCTTAGAAAGAGCCGTAGAGCGAGAGTTGTTCAATCCCCTTGGCAAAGCTCTAGATCCCCCCAACCCCCCGGAAGAGGTAAGCGAGAGAGTTTTTATCAGCTATCGCAGCCAGGAGTTAGATTTTAGTCTGGCGGTAAAGTTTTATGAAGCTATTTCTGCTGCTGGACACAAAGCATTTATGGCTAATGTGGCAGCAATTCCTCCTAACAGTCAAAATTCCAATTCAGACTGGCTTTCTCAAATCGATTTTGAATTGGAACAGTGCAATTACTTTTTGCTGCTGCTATCTCCAGAAGCTGCGGTTAGTGAAATGGTGATTGAGGAGTTGCGACGGATTAAGGAGTTGCATGATACCCGCGAAGATGCTAAGCCGATTGTCTTACAGCTTCGGATCGATTGTCCGCCAAACTTGCAGCTGAACCACGATTTACGCAGCTACCTGCGTGGAACTCGAAAGCGCGATTGGTTTTCACCAGACGACACTCCAATTATTATACAAGAAATTCTCAATTTGCTGGCAAATAATGGAGAATGGGGTGTCGAAATTTCGGATGAATCGGAAATAGAAATTGTAGAGAAGTTTCATGAAACTTCTCTACAATCCAAAATCCAAAATCCAAAATCTAAAATTCCCTCGCCTTCGCCAGTAGCAGAACCAGAGTTACCAAGCGGTCAAGTTCGCTTGGATTCGGCGTTTTATGTTGAGCGAGTTCCCCATGAAACTCAATGTTATAGAGCGATTTTGCAGCCTGGAGCTTTGATTAGAATTAAAGCGCCGAGGCAGATGGGTAAGACTTCGTTGATGGCGAGAATTCTTTATAAGGCAAAGGAACAGGGATATCGCACGGTTCCGTTAAGTTTTCAACACGCAGATACGGCAGTTTTTACTAATTTGAATGAACTGTTGCGGTGGTTTTGTGCGAAGATTTCTCGCAAGCTGCGGTTGCCACGTCAAGTAGACGATTATTGGACTGATACTTATGGCAGTAAAGATAATTGCACTGTTTATTTTGAAGATTGTATTTTGCCAGAAATAGATAGTCCTCTGGTGTTGGGTTTGGATGAAGTCGATCGCGTTTTCCAATATCCCCATATTGCTGACGATTTTTTTGGTTTATTGCGAGCTTGGTATGAGGAAGCTGGCTATAGCGATACCGACAGTGTTCTTTGGGAAAAGCTGCGTCTGGTGGTGGTACATTCAACGGAAGTTTATATTCCGCTAAATGTGAATCAATCGCCATTTAATGTGGGTTTGCCGATTGAACTATCGGAGTTTAGCCAACAGCAAGTCAGCGATTTAGCTATTCGGCATGGTTTGAATTGGCAAGCAACTCAGGTTGATAAATTGATGAGCATTGTGGGGGGACATCCTTATCTGGTGCGGTTGGCTCTTTATCATATTTCTCAGCAACAATTGACGCTGGAGGAATTGGCGGAAATCGCGCCTACTGAGGCGGGTATTTATGGCGATCATCTGCGGCGACATTTGTGGAATCTGCAAGAATACCCAGATTTGGCGGCTGCATTTGCTAAGGTAGTTACAGCAAGTCAGCCTGTGGAGTTGGAGTCGGTGCTGGCGTTTAAGTTGCACAGTTTGGGGTTGGTGCAGTTGCGTGGAAATGAGGTGAAGCCTCGGTTTGAGTTGTATCGGCAGTATTTTGGCGATCGGCTTTCTATTAAAAATTAAAAATGTGGAACCCCACCCCCTTGCCCCTGCCCCTCCCCGTAGACGGGGAGGGGAGCAAGACTTCCCCATCTTTGCAACTCGATGGTAATTGAGGAGACTTAGGACGATCGCCTACAATAAAAAAAGACAATCTACACAGAATTATTCGTTGAGGTGATAAAATGCCTTCTCCATTCCCAGGTGTAGACCCATACTTAGAAAATCCTGAATTGTGGCCTGAAGTACATCATCGGTTAATTACCGCGATCGCCGATGCCATAGCACCCCCAGTTCGTCCTAAATATCGAGTGGCAATTGAAAAGCGAATTTATTTAAGTGAGGTAGAAAATGACGACTTAGTGGGAATTCCCGATGTAACGGTATTTTCTAAACCTTCAAGTGCTAACCAATCCGCTTCAACAGTAACTCTTCTTTCGCGTTACGAACCGATAGCAGTAACAGTGCCAATATCTGAAGAAACTAGGGAAGGGTATTTGGAAATTAGAGAAGTAGGAACGGGTCGAGTAATCACAGTTATAGAAATCCTTTCTCCTAAAAATAAACGTGCAGGAGTTGGACGAAAAGCGTATGAAAGCAAGCGACAGCAGGTACTAGCAAGCCCTACCCATTTGGTAGAAATTGACTTGCTTAGGGGCGGGAGACCTATGCCGATTCGGGGTGGAACTCAGTCAGATTATCGCATTTTAGTCAGCCGAGGCGATAGACGACCCAGATCTCAACTTTATGCCTTTACGATCAGAGATGAGATTCTGCCATTTCCCTTGCCTTTGCAGTCAGGGGATGCACAAGTGCAGGTGGAGTTGCAAACTTTATTAAACGGCGTCTATGACCGGGCGGGATTTGATTTAGCAGTGGATTATACTCAGTCAGTTATACCATCTTTGAAGGGAGAGGATGCCGTTTGGGCTGATGAGTTGTTGCGAGAAAAAGGATTGCGGTGATTGGGAATTATTGGGAGTGCGATCGAATTTTAGATAAGCTGTGGCGCATCTAAGTTGTATAAATGAGGCGGGCAAGATGCCCGATCCACAAGAGTTTCACTCTCTTGCGATCCTACAAACTTTCCGGTGCCAAAACTTATCGGGACATGGGTACCTATCCGGCGGCTAAGGTGAACCGACGGTAAAGGTGAGGAGTTGCTAGTAATAGAGAATATACCAGTGGCGAAAGCTACCTGACGGGAAAGAGGCTGAGGGAAAATGGAGTTATTACAAGCGATCGCCAACTGTATGTAGTTTAGCGATCGCTCAAAGTTGCCACTCAGGTGTAACAAGTTTTACTTTTAAATTAAAAAGCGGTGTTTTCTACAAGATCGGAACCCCTAATGATCCAAGAGCAAAACTCAACCAACATCTTCAGAGTTGGCGGACATCTCCCCCTAGATGCGCCAACCTATGTGGTGCGTCAAGCCGATCGCGACCTCTACGAAGGCTTGAAGGCGGGGGAGTTTTGTTACGTCCTCAACTCCCGTCAGATGGGTAAAACGAGCTTGCGGGTGCGATCGATGTACAAGCTGCAAGCGGAAGGATTCGCCTGTGCGGCGATCGACCTCAACAAGATTGGCAGTAAGGATATCGCGCCGGAACAGTGGTATGCGGGGTTGATGAGACGGCTGGTAACGAGTTTTCAACTCCAGTTCAATCTGAGGTCTTGGTTGCACGAGCGCGAGTATCTCCCTCCCGTGCAGTGCTTGAGCGAATTTATCGAGGAGGTTTTACTGGAGTCTGTCAGTCAAAAAATTGTCATTTTTATCGACGAAATCGATAGCATCCTCAGTTTACCTTTCCGAACAGAAGATTTTTTTGCTTTTATTCGTTCCTGCAACGAATACGAACGTCTGACTTTTGCGCTGCTGGGAGTGGCAACTCCTTCGGATTTAATTCAAGACAAAAGCTGCACACCTTTTAATATTGGTCGCGCCATTGAATTGCACGGCTTTAAATTAGAGGAAGCGCAACCGCTTGCTGAGGCTTTGGCAGAAAAAGTGAACAATCCCCAAGCCATGCTCAAAGCAGTATTGGATTGGACGGGAGGACAACCGTTTCTCACTCAGAAACTTTGTCAACTTATCCTTGAAAATGCAGAATTAATCCAAAATCCCGAAGAGTGGGTAGAAAACTTAGTGCAGAGGAAGATAATTGAAAATTGGGAAGCACAAGACGAACCGGCACACCTGAAGACGATACGCGATCGCATCCTCAGAATTGGACAGCGCACAAAGCCACTGCTGAAACTTTATGAGGAAATTTTGATCCCCCCCCAACCCCCCCTTAGCAAGGGGGGGCTATCAGAACCCCCCCTTAGCAAGGGGGGGCTGGGGGGGATCTCAGCTGATGACAGTCTAGAACAAATAGAATTGCGACTTTCAGGCTTAGTTGTCAAGCGGGGCGGGAAGTTAACCGTTTATAACCGCATTTATGCTTCAGTGTTTAACTGGGTTTGGCTTAACAAAGCAGTCACCGCTTTGCAACCAGAGTTTAAACAGATTGTTGCCGAACAAGAACAAAAACTACTCTCCATCCTTGAGGCGAAGGAAGGCAAAGATTTTGATGATGTTCTTTATGAAATATTGGGTTCAATTACCCTGAAAATGGGCGAGTTGCTAAGTGTCGATCGCATTACTATCTTTTTCATAGATAAAGAAAAGAACGAACTTTGGTCGATTATTGCCAAGACGGCAGATGGTAGCCCTACCAAAATTCAGATTATTGCCAACAATCAAACCGCTGGTCGAGTCACTATCTATAAGAAAGGGGTGAATATACCCGCGCATTTATCTGAAGATTGGTGTGCGGTTGTAGCAAAAGAACAAGACAAAAGATCTTCTTATCACATCTATAATGAGTTAAGTTTACCCCTTTTTAACACCCAGTCAGATTTATTCGCCTTTATTCAATTAGTCAACAAACTAAAGCAACCGAACAATCCCACAGATCCATTTTTAGAAAAAATTGATAAAGATGGTTTCACAGAAGCTAATAAAATCAAATTTTCTGAATATGCTCTAGAACTGCAACGAGTTTTACTAGGATGCCATTATTGTTACAAATTAACCCAAAGATTACAAGCATCTGAAGCCCTTACCGAAGCAACCAGATTAGTATCTCTAAGCAGTCTTGATTCTGAAGAAATAATCACACGGGTGATGGAGGCGGCAAAAAAACTGATGAATGCCGATCGCAGTACGCTTTGGCTGTTGGCCGATAATAAAGATGAGCTTTGGACAAAAATTACTACCGACGACGGTGGTGTGATTCCACTGCGTGTGCGCGTAGGACAAGGTTTTGCTGGCAAAGTAGCAGCAACAGGTGAGCCTCTAAATATTCCTTTTGACCTGTACGAACACCCCGAATCTCAAACAGCAAAGCAAACCGATCAAAAAACTGGCTATCGCACTTGTAGTTTACTGTGTATGCCAGTTTTTAGTCCTGATGGCGAGCTGCTTGGTGTTACTCAATTAATCAACAAAAGAAAACAGGGCGATTTTCCCGAATACGACCCCAATAATTGGCCGGAAGCACCAGAATGTTTCGAGGATAGCTTTGACGCCAATAGTCAAAAATATATGCAAATATTTAACTCTCAAGTTGGGGTTGCACTCCAAAACGCCAGAGAATTTGCTGAAGTTAAAAAGCGGGCTGAAAGTCAGCCGCAAAATGTTGTCAGTCAAACCCTGGCGATGCTCACTCAGGTGATGGATGGTCAAGGTTTTGACGACATTCTCGATAATACTTTGCGTTCTATTACTCTGAAAATGGGTAAATCTATGAGCGCAGACCGCACAACTATTTTCCTCTTAGATGAAGAGAGAAATGAATTTTGGTCTATTGTTGCTGAATCTGAAGGAGAACAATCTTTAGAAATTCGCGTTCCAGCCAATAAAGGAATTGTTGGTGAAGTAGCTGCTACCAATAAAATTATTAATATTCCTTTTGATTTTTATGACGATCCGCGCTCGGTTACAGCCAAAGAACATGACAAAAAAAACAACTACCGCACTTACACAATGTTGGCTTTGCCACTGTTGAACGAGCAGGGAACTTTAGTCGGTGTTGTTCAG
Organism: Argonema galeatum A003/A1; assembly: GCF_023333595.1. Taxonomy (GTDB): domain Bacteria; phylum Cyanobacteriota; class Cyanobacteriia; order Cyanobacteriales; family Aerosakkonemataceae; genus Argonema; species Argonema galeatum. Next base: position 63,619 of record NZ_JAIQZM010000023.1, on the reverse strand, counting down.
TTAATCAATAAATTAAAACGCTTTTATGACCAAATATCGCCCTTATCGTCAAAAATTGACACCCAAGGTTTTACCAAAACAGATCAAGAACAGTTTGCAGAAAATGCACCTTTGATTCAAATGATTCTGGAAAGTTTCCGGTCATATCATAAAACAGCCAGAGGACAACGGGTAGCGGCTGCATTGATGGCAGCAACACGGTCTGTTAGCCAAAGCAGTCTGGAACTTAATGAAGTTCTCAAGCGAGTTATGGATGCCGCCAAAGAACTTATGAATGCCGATCGCAGTACGCTTTGGTTGGTAGACCGCGAAGCAAATCAACTGTGGACAATAATTTCCTTTAAGGACGGTTCGGAAAGGGAACTGCGTTTGCAAATAGGGGAAGGTTATGCTGGCAAAGTAGCCCAGATGTGTGTGCCTTTAAATATTCCTTTCGATCTATATGAATACCCAGATTCTGAAACTGCTAAAAGAACAGATCAAAAGACTGGTTATCGCACTTGTAGTTTACTTTGTATGCCAGTTTGGAATCCCGATGGCGAGTTGATTGGTGTGACTCAATTAGTGAATAAAAAGAAGTCGGGCGATTTTGCAGATTCCAATCCTGGTGATACTACCGAAGTACCAGATTGTTTTCAAACCAGTTTCGACCAAAACGATCAAAGATATATGCAGGTATTTAACAATCAAGTTGGCGTTATTCTTCAGAATGCCGAACTTTTGGCGGCGGTTAGGCGACAGGAACAAACGCTGCGAGATAATCTCAGTGGGGCATCACCGAAAAGTTAAATTAATTCTTTACAAATGTTGATTCCAAATGCTTACGGAAAATAACGATAAAATTCCCGGCGATGTAGAACGCGCATCACTTCTATGACATCTCCGTTAACCTCTATTCCAATACGGTAATTGCCGATGCGGATGCGATAGCGACCAGTATAACCTCGCATGGCTTTAATGTCAGGAATCTCCTCCAAGGTGTTGATGACTTCTAGAGTTGTAAACGCAAGCTCGTAGATGCGTTGGTATGATGTCGAACTCTTCAATTGCTTCAGGTCTTTCAAAAAAGCCTGACGGTATTCAACTTCCAAGATAATTATTCCTCAAGATAAGCTAATGCTTCGGCTCGATCTAGCAATGGCGTATTAACAGCTTCATTCATCGCTTTGTTCATGCAATAGTCTTCTACCGCTTCAGCCAGATCCTCAAAGGAAGTTTCTTCAGTAGGTAGCAGTTGTCGCCAGATGTCAATAGGAATCACCACTGCGATCGCATCTCCGTCTTTGTTGGTAAGATATTCAATATTTAGCATTCGTTACTCCAAAATTAATTCTACAATTTTCACAATTTTAAGGTGCGTTAAACCACCGCTAACGCACCCGAAAAAAGTTAACTGTTACTCCCTAAATTATCGGTTGGCATGGCGCTCATTTTTGACAAATCCAACACTTTTGCTAATTCTTCTTCGTTCATCAACCCTTTTTCTAATACAATTTGCCGCAAAGATTTGCCAGTTTCTAGGGATTCTTTGGCAACGGCTGCTGCATTAAGATAACCAATGTGGGTATTTAAGGCTGTAACGAGTGCTAAACTACCTTCAGCATAATCTCTACAACGCTGACTGTTGGCGGTAATTCCTTCCAGACATTGCTTAGTTAAAGCGGCTAAAGCATTGCCCAGAATTTCAATGCTATGAATTAGGTTATAGGCAATTAGGGGCATCATTACATTTAGTTCTAATTGTCCTGCTTGAGCGGCAAGTGCGATCGCATTATCATACCCCATCACCTGAAAACACACCATCGATGTCATCTCAGCCATCACCGGATTGTACTTTCCTGGCATAATCGAAGATCCGGGCTGTACTGGCGGCAATTGAATTTCCTTAAGACCTGTTTTTGGCCCAGAGTCCATCAATCGCAAATCGTGGGAAATTTTGACGCAATCTTGAGCTAGGTTCCGCAAAGCACTGGAAACATAGACAAACGGTGCCATACTCTGCATCGCCGCCATCATGTGGGGTGCGGGTTGCAAGGGTTGTTCTATTAGCCGTCGGAGAATTTCGGCAACTTTGTAGCGGTACTGGGGATGAGTATTCAGTCCGGTTCCCGCTGCACTACCGCCTAAACCAAGTAAAGTCAGATCTCCAGAGGCTGTTTCTATCCTGATCGAGTGTTCTGTGAGAATTTGGGCCCAAGCGCGGAAATTTTCGCCCAGTCGCACTGGTACGGCGTCCTGCATATGGGTTCTGCCGGATTTGACGATATCTTGGAATTCTTCGGCTTTGTTGTCTAATGCGGCGATCGCATCCGATAAAGCTGGAAATAGGGTTCTTTCCAAAGCCAACAAACCGCCGATGCGAATGGCTGTGGGAATGACATCATTAGTAGATTGCCCATAATTAACGTGATCGTTGGGGCTGACGCGCTGATAATTGCCTTTGCGATCGCCTAAAATCTCCAGCGCCCGATTTGCCAGCACTTCATTAATATTCATGTGGTGGGATGTTCCGGCACCTGCTTGGTAAATGTCCACCACAAACTGATCCCGAAACTTACCGCCCAGCACTTCATCAGCTGCCTCTACTATCGCTTGACAAATATCTTTGGGTATGCAGTCGAGTTCTCCGTTAGCGATCGCTGCTGCTTTCTTAATTAGCACGCAGGCATCAATGTATGTGGGTAAAGGCTTGATGCCACTGATGGGGAAATTTTCTGTTGCCCGCAGGGTTTGGATTCCATAGTAGGCAGCGGCGGGAATTTGCCTAGAGCCCATAGAATCCTTCTCTATACGGTAAGCTGCATTTGATTGTTCAGCCATCTTGTTATTCTCTCCGTCCTCGTTCAGATGCGATCATCCCACTTCACCGAACCTGAATGCTATGAGGCAGAATCATCTGGGTTTTGATTTAAGGGCTAATTGCTTGAAAATTGGGTTATCTGCTACCCCGTTCCCCCTCTAGCGTTCTCGCTCATTTAATCTTGCTCAATTAGGAATTTGCAGTTTGGTTGTTAGATCGTGTTATCTTTTTGGGAATCTTAAAGAAAAAGAAATCATTCTAAAGTCAGATGACAGATTTTATGACCCATACTCCTAGTCTTGAAGCTGAATTCTTTTTCCATCATGGATTGCGCCTAACCGAGGGAAAGAATTATCAAGAGGCGATCGCCAATTTTGACAGCGCCCTAAAGTTCGATCCAGATTATCATAATGCCTTGTGTCAGCGGGGTTTAGCGCTAGGAAACTTAAGCCGCCACGAGGAAGCGCTGATCGGTTTTGACAAAGCGCTGGCGATTCGACAGGATACTGCCTGGGTTTGGCATAACCGGGGCATTGCGCTGGGTAAATTAGGTCGATACGAAGAAGCGCTCAACAGCTTCGATCGCGCGATCGAATTCAACCCGGATTCTTCAAATAGTTGGCACAATCGAGGCATTACTCTGAGCGACTGGGGTAAATATGAAAAAGCAGTGATCAGCTTTGAGCGAACCCTACAGTTGCAACCAGATGCCTACTGGGCATGGTACAACCGTGGCATTGCGCTGGGAAAGATCGGTCGCTACGAAGAAGCGCTCAACAGTTTTGACCGATCGATCGAGTTCAAGCCAGAAGCTTTTAATGCTTGGTACAACCGAGGCATTACCCTACGAGACTGGGGCTGTTATGAAAAGGCAGTTGCCAGTTTTAATAAAGTACTGGAAATCAAACCGGATTACAATCAAGCCTGGTATAACAGAGGCGTTGTGCTGTGGAAGTTAGGTCGCTACTCTGAAGCGATCGCATCTTTCGACAAAACGTTTGAATTCCAACCCAACGACTACTTAGCTTGGCACAACCGAGGTGTAGCCCTGCGCCAGGTGGGTCGCCTAGAAGAAGCGATCGCCAGTTACGATAAAGCCCTAGAATTTAAACCCGACGAACACAGAGCATGGTATAACAAAGCTTGCTGTTATTCCCAGCAGGGCAATGTTGAGCTAGCAATTGAAAGCTTGTCACAAGCTATTAATTTAAATCCCGACGTATATCGAGAAATGGCTCAAAAAGACTTGGATTTTGAGATCATTCGATCGGATGAGCGGTTTCGGGCTTTAATTAAGTGACATCCTGAATTGTCAAGGTTCTGTAACGTCCCCTGATTTTGGTGTCTCGATTGCTCTGACTTTCACACACAATCTGGTGAGTGGTTAGCTGAGCGAATCATCTTAGCACAAATAGACTAGGATGATGGCAAGAGACAACTTGTTTCAAGTGCGACTCACAGAGCAAGAGTTACAGAAGTTAGAATAAAATGCAAAAACTCAAGGCATTTCCTCGGCAGAGTTAATGCGAGACTACATCAAAAGTAGGCTAAACATAAACCGAATCGTTTGACTTACAGATTTTTGTAAGTTTTTAGAAGCGGTATCGAACCCCACTCAACAGCTTTGAGGGGTGCGTGTATCCCGACCCCCATGCTACGGATAGGGCGCGGGACTGAAAGCCCCTCAAACTCCCCAAAAGTTAAAATTGGGCTAAAGTTTGGCATAGCGATGACGCTTAGGAAAGCTGCAAAAGATGAATCAGATGCTCATGGGTGGCGAAGACGAAATTTTAAAGATCGATCTAGAGGGCTACTGGAACTGGTACTGGCAGGGCAAGAACCTAGTTGACCGGGAGCTTTATGAAGAAGCGATCGCTTGTTTTGATAAAGCGCTCTACTTCCGACCGGATGACTACTGGGCCTGGTATAAACGCAGCAAAGCACTGCACGATGCGGGCCGCTACGAGGAGGCGATCGCCAGTTTTGATAAAACTCTGTCCATCCGACCGGATGACTGCTGGGCCTGGTATAAACGGGGATGCCTAGCCCTGGAAGATTTGGATGAATTTGAAGAAGCTATTGCCAGCTTCGATAAAGTCCTAGCAGTCAAACCGACGGACTACTGGGGTTGGTTTTGGCGCGGTGAAGCCCTGCGTCACCTGAAACGCTACTCGGAAGCTCTAGCTAGCTACGACAAAGCTTTAGTGGTTCGATCGCACGATTACTCGGCTTGGTCGCGGCGCGGGGATGCCCTGCGTCACCTAAAACGCTACGATGATGCCCTTGCTAGCTACGATCGAGCCCTCCAGGAACCAGAGTCAGACTACTGGGCTTGGTATAAGCGCGGCGATGTGCTGCGTTACCTCAAACGCTACGATGATGCGATCGCCAGCTACGATAAAGTTTTGGCCTCTCAACCTGACGACGAGTACGCCTGGTACAACAAAGCTTGCTGCTATGCCTTACTTGGCTATCAAGATTTGGCAATAGAAAGTCTGCAAAACGCAATCCGTCTGCATCCCGGCGAATTTAAGACCCTAGCAAAAACTGATTCGGATTTTGCTCAACTCCGAGGTAACAAACGCTTTCAGGCTTTATTGCAGGGTTCGATTCATTGACCGAAAACCAAAAAGGTCTACTGTTGGCGAATTACCTCAACCATCGTGAAATCGAGTGGGAGGGTGGGAGAGGGGGAGAGTGGGAGAAGCTTAGGAAGGCGTAAGCTGGAATTCACCAAAATCCTCCTACCCCAAGCCCCCGTTTCCGGGTTCCAAATTTTTTAGATTGGGGTATTGACAGATTCAGAAATATGCGTTACTTTAATAAAGGTGCTAACGACGCGCAACGGCGAATTACACGCCCCCATCGTCTAGAGGCCTAGGACACCTCCCTTTCACGGAGGCGACGGGGATTCGAATTCCCCTGGGGGTACTTCAAAGAAAAGAGTAGGGTGGGCAATCCTCACCCTACTTTTTTGAGTACTTATAGCAACCGATGAGTCGGTTAAGCCATAAATCTGGGGTAGGGGCGAAGCATTCGGGCATATAATTTATTGGTTAAAACCTTATATTTACTACCCGAATGCTAATGCCTCCGGCACGCACTCAGCGGAGCCCCTACTGTCAAGAGTCGCCTTGGCGGTTGCTATATCTTTCAGCTATAGCAACCGATGATACCAAATCCGGGTTTGTTACCCCATGAGAATTTTTGGCCTAAACATTGTAGAGACGTTTCATGAAACGTCTCTACAGCCTATAGATATAAAGGGGGTAATCGTTGCGGATTTGGTATGAGTCAGTTAGGACATCCTCAATTCCACCAAACCCTTGATTCTAGACCCTTCTTCCCCTAGCCCCTAGCCCCTAACCCCTAGCCCCTAGCTATAGTTTGTCAAGTTTTTCCTTAATACCTAAATCAATCAAAGAACGCAGCAAAACCAAGAACCCTAGCCCTGAGAGCATAAAAGCGGCGATCGCACCACCTTGATATCCCCCGACCAGCAAAACCGCCCCAGCTAGCAAGGTAAAACCAGTCAAACAGGCATAAATGAGGCTTTTAATGGCTATATTGATGCGTTTGATGATGCGATCGCTAGAGATCGATCGCACACTCACTTGCAGTTCACCTTCTTCAATACGCCTTTCTAAGCGCCGAATTAAAACTTCGGTTTTACTAGGCTGATTCAACTTATATTTGATCAAATCCCTTGTCTGTCTTGCCAGTTCTACAACCGTATTTACTCGCCCTTTAGAGACAGCTATACTATTCACAAAAGGCTGAGCCGCCACCATTAAATTGTATTCAGGATCTAGCCCTCTAGCAATACCGTCCAGAGTCGTCAAAGATTTCAAAATGAATGTCATCTGTGCTGGCAAACGAAAAGGTTGCTGCTCAAACATCAGATACAATTCATTCTTGATTTCACTAAAAGCTTTGAAATCTATTGGCTTTTCGGTAAACTTTTCTAACAGAAAAGAGATCAGCCGTCGCACCGGAGTCATATCCTGCACCGGCTCAATTAAACCCATTTTAATTAAAGTATCGAGTACCTCATCCGTATCCTTTCTTAAGACGGCAAAAAAGTTGCGAACCATCTGATCTTTGGCAAGAGACTTCACCTCTGCCATCATGCCAAAGTCATAAAAAATCAGACTGCCGTCTGCTGGATTCACCGCCAGATTTCCCGGATGGGGATCGGCTTGAAAAAAACCATCCACTAACAATTGCTTTAGGTAACAAGAAATACCGATTTGGTTAATTTTTTTAGGATCTAAGCCGCAGGCGACTATTGTTTGGAGATCGTCAACCTTAATACCCGGAACATATTCCACTGTCAAAACTTTCGTAGTGGTATAATCCCAATAAACTCTAGGTACAATAATGCCGGGATAATCCATAAAGTTATAGCGAAAACGTTCGGCATTTTTACCTTCTTGTATGTAATCAATCTCTTGATATAAAATCGTAAAAAATTCATGATAGATTGGCTCTAGATCGTACTTTCTTGTCCAAGGAAAATAGTGCTGACAAAAACGCATGATTTTGTAGACAGCCTTCACATCCACATCAAATAACTTTTGCAATCCGGGACGCTGCACTTTGACAACAACTTCTTCCCCAGTGTGGAGACGTGCTTTGTGTACCTGTCCCAAACTGGCAGCAGCAATGGGAATATGGTTGAAATCCCGAAATAAAGTATAAATAGGCTTGCCCAGTTCAGATTGTACTAGAGCTAGAGCAACATCAGCACTAAATGCCGGGACATTATCTTGTAACTGCGCCAAAGCATCCACATACTCTGGGGGTAGCAAATCCGCACGAGTAGACAAAGCCTGTCCAATTTTAATAAAAGTCGGCCCTAAATTGAGCAGAGTACGAACTAACCACTGAGCCCGACGCTTTCTCTCTAATGATGAGTTATTAGCAAAGATGCCATCCCACCACAAATAGAACATGAATTTTCCAGACGCGGCAAAAACGTCTATCTGACGTGCCAGCGGGGAATATTTAGGCCGTTGCCAACGTAGTGGCCCAGGCGCAACATTTATGGACATAATATGATTTTTTACTTTATGCACCGCCACCATTCCAATTTGTCTTTACCTAGCCCCTAGTCCCTAATTATCCTTGCATTTGAGGCAAGGTCACGGTAAAGCAAGTTGACCACGACTGACCCTGAATCGGGTAACTGGAAACAGTTATAGTGCCATTGAGGTGCTGTACCAAGCACTTTACCAGAGCCAGTCCCAAACCAGTGCCCTGAATTACTTGTTTGCTAACACCCTGACCGCGATGAAACTTCTCAAAAATATGCTTTTGGTCTGCCAGTGAAATGCCAGGGCCAGTATTAGAAAGGGTTAAAACAATTTGAGGGTTTTCTGGATCGACTTCGTGAATGGCGCACAAATGGACAGCAGTATCCGGATCGGAATACTTGCCAGCATTAGTCAAGAGTTCTTGGAAGATGCGGTCAACACTCTCAAGGTCGGTTTGCAGCATCAAAGGCCGCTTAGGTAAATCCACTGTCAGGGTTAATCCCTTAGCCCCCCATTTTTTCTCAAACGACGCCGCCAAATCATCAATAATCTGCTTAAGGTCTATTTTTTGGAGATGTAGGGGAGATTTGTTGGACTCCAGCTGTTGGAGAGCGAGTATATCATCGATCAAATTGATTTCCTGAGTACACTGCCCATCCAATATTTCCAGATACTTAGCTTGACGTTCTGGCGACAGTCCCGGTTGACGTAACATCCGGATCGCCATTCTCATGCTAGCCAAGGGGTTTCGCAGCTGGTCGCTCATCGTGTCTATGAATTCATCCTTGAGCTGATTTAACTGGCGCAGTTGCTCAACTTGTTGGCGAGTTTTTTCGTACAACTTAGCCTGTACTTTCAGAATGGACTGTAGCTGATACGTGCGCTCTTCTACCAAAGCGGAAGTTTGCCGCAATGTCTGGAATTGGAGAATGGCCGTACTTATTTGGGCGCTCACCAATTCTACCAGTCCCAATTCCTCATTCAGCCAGGGACGAGGCTGACGTTGCTGTAGTGCTAAGAACCCAAGTACGGTATCTTGGCTTTCCAGGGGCACCAGCAGGAGGGCAGGCATGGCGTTGAAATCAAAAATTGAGGCGATCTCAGCGATCGTATCGCCGCTAGGTACGCTGTGTTTGTCGGCGATCGCAATCAGGCGGGGAGCATTTGTGAAAGCATCCTGGCACAAACCGCATTTCGACAAACAAAACGACTGGTTTAACTGAGTCGCAGCATTTTGATTCCCGTCTGATGGGGAGGCTGTGGGCCATTCGCAAACAACAGTTACTTCTGTTGCTTTGGGAATGCGCTTTTGGGAATCCCTTTTTAGGATGGAGTCTGTGTATTTCAACAGCAGGATCAGGCCGCGATCGACCATTAGGGTTCGCGCCGTGCCATCTATGGCCAGCTTGAGAATCTGGTCTAGTTCCGTACAGCTACGGATAGCCATTGTCAACTGGTTAAGCAGAGCTTGGTGCCCAGATAAAGCGAGTACTTGTCTCTGAAGTTGCACTTGTGAGATTGCCATTGCTATTGAGTTTGACACGGCTTGGAGTCTTTCTTGTTCTGATGGGTTCCAACATTGGGCTAGTGAGCGCATGATGGCCTGCCTGTACGACTCTGCTGTCAACCAGGGTTCTGGTTGCCAGTTAAATAGATTGATGATGCAGTTCGCCTTTGATTTTTAGGAATATGGTTACCCAAAATCTAGCTGGCTTAACGCTTTAGCTCGATCGGCAGCCATCAATCTAATTAGAGATGGGACTAGCTTATCCTTATCTAAGACTGGGTGGCATCCGTGATCTTTCTACAATCTTCTTAACGTAAATACTGAGGGTTCCTCACCTCATGGGGTTACTAGGAGCGCCTTTTTTGCAGTTGCCGCAGCGCTGACTCGCTATTTTTGCGATAAACTGACTTCCGGTTCAGTGCTGTCTGGTAGCGGCGATCGGTTTCTGGCAATTGGCCCATCAGATCGGAAGCCTGTTGCCAACGATTAGCTATTTCTAACCACTGTGCCCTAGTTTGCGCTTTTTTACCATCTACAGAAGCTTGTTCAGCTAGTCGCACAGCGGCGGCAAAGGGGTCTCCTGAGACATTGGGGCTATTTGTCTGGTTACCGACACTGACGGTCTGCTGGTTTGGGGATAAGTTTGCTGAAGACTCTGGCTTTGTTGCTTGCGTCTGGTCACCCTGTTTTGGAGCTAACGCTTTATATGCAGCCCAGCCAGCGAACAATAGAGCCCCGCTCAGGAGAACTCCGCCCAGCATACCCCGCCGCAATTGCCTTCGATCGCGCGCAAACGGAGAAGATGGTTTGAGTTGAGATGGCTTTACGGTTTTACTGTTACGCTCCCTCAAGTCTGTTGCCAGACGCTTGAAGGGATTGCGCCTAGTCAAGGTAATTTCTTCAAACCAAAGCCGGTGATTTTCTGGGTCGCGACTAATTTCCTCCAGCCACAGCGACTGCTGTTCTCGAACTATTCGACAGTTAATTTTGACCCGACGAATATTGCTTGGCCTAATTGTCTCTAGAATCTCCCGAATTCGCGGCACCAAGGTTGTTTGCTCGATCTGCTCGACGCTTTCAGCTTCGCACAGCATTTGCAATACGCCATTTTCGCGTATTGCTCTGGTTCTGACGCCGCTAGAAGCCAGCTGTTCGTTCAGTAATTGAATAATCGCCGCAACGCTCCCTTGGCGAGCTTGTCTTGCGATTTCATCTGTCGGATCTACCATTTTGGTTTGCCAAATTGCTTTATAGCCGATCCTGAAGTTTTGCTTAAATCTTTAATTTAAACTATCAGCTGACTATTCAGGATATTTTATGCACGAATCTAGTAAGGTATCTACCTCGATCGTGCGCTGGATTACCAAGTCAAAGTTGAAAGCCCCCTCGCTTCGTATTGGAATCCCCCCGGCCCAAGCAGGGGGGAGTCAACCCTGACTGTTTCTCAACCGATATATGCTTTACTGTGAAACTAGGAAAGTTATTAGGTGCAGCAAGTAATGGGCAGAAAGGTTGAAGTGCTACCCTCTGGTGCGGCCTCGATCGCGCGATCGCTCCAACTTGTCCTAGACAAAATTAATACAGCTATAGGAGATCGGGGTCAGTGTACGATCGTCCTCGCTGGCGGTAGCACACCCAAAGCACTGTATGAAGCGATCGCAAAAGAAAACCTGCCTTGGGAAAAAATCCACGTATTTTGGGGTGATGAACGTTACGTGCCCCAGTCGCATCCAGACAGCAATCAAGGGATGGCTCGTCGAGCTTGGTTGGATAAAGTTGATATTCCATCTGGCAATATCCATCCAATGCCTACCGATGCAGCCGATCCCGCGCTTGACGCCCAGAAGTACGAAGCCGAACTGGAAGAGTTTTTTAAGACTGGGGCAGGAGAATTTCCAGTTTTTGATATTGTTTTGCTGGGAATGGGTGATGATGGACATACAGCTTCACTGTTTCCACATACAGAAGCGTTGCAAGTTCGCGATCGAAAGGTCGCAGTCGGTAACTCATATGGTCAGCCCCGCCTTACCCTTACCGTACCCCTGATTAACCAAGCCCGCTGTGTCATATTCATTGCTCTAGGTGCCAATAAACAATCTGCGTTGGCTCAGGTTTTCGCTCCTGTAGCTGATGACATGACCTACCCATCTCGGCTCATTAGGCCCCAAGGAGAACTTTGGTGGCTACTAGATGAGTCGGCCCTTGGAAATCTCAAAGGGGTGGCCTCACAGTCAAGAGAAAATTATTAAGATGCGATCGGTACCGCCCCCGTCTCAACAGAACTCATTTACGACGATCTCGACCCAAGAGAAAACTTCATGATTGTTTGCCCAAACTGCAATCACCAAAATCCCGACGGAGCTGTTCAGTGCGAAGCCTGTTACACACCGTTACCGACCACAACCAATTGCCCTAACTGCGGCACGTCAGTCCAGACAGACGCCAGCTTCTGCGGCCAGTGTGGCTTTAACTTGCAAGAAGCTGGCGGTGTTAAAGGAGAAGAACAAACAGCTGCTCCAGCTACTGTGGCGGTTGCACCAACACAGCAAGTATCTGTGCCAGACTTAATACCACCTGAGCCTTTGATTGAACCATTACCTTTGGTCAAAAGTTCTCAAGCGTCTGTTCCAGAAAATCCGAGCGTCCAACCGGAGGCCCCTGAGTCTCCACCGCCGCCGCCAAGCGTCAACAGCGTATCTGCTCAGGCTCCAAGCCCCAGTGTCACCCCAGCATCGCCAACCGCAGGAGTCGCCTCTCAAACTCGATTGCAGCAGCAGACGGCAAAGCTTCTGCACCTCCAAACCAAGACGGAAATCGAGCTGCCTCAAAATCTATCGATTATTCATATAGGCAAGCCCAACGATCAGATTCCGCCGGATATAGACGTTTCGGGTTTTCCCAATTCGGAGGTGGTTTCCCGCGTACACGCCGATATTAGGGTGGAGGGAGATGCCTATTATATTGAAGATATCGGGAGTTCAAACGGCACTTACATTAACCACACAGCCCTGCCAAAGGGCAACCGGCATCGATTGCGTCCGGGCGATCGCATTGCCCTGGGTAAAGGAGACCTGGTTACATTCCTGTTTCAGATTTCTTAGTCGATTTTACTTAAATTGCTGGTAAATACTCCCCTTGTGGGCAGTAAAATGCCAAAATCCTGGCCTACTTACATCCAAAATCAATTGACGCTGCCAATGTGATTACCCTAAACCTGCTACATCCACTTCAGTCGATACCGATTCAAAGTTGGACTTTCGATCTGGAATCGGCGATTCGGATTGGGCGAGCTACTGATAACGACGTCATCCTTTATAGTGCCGTAGTTTCGCGGCACCACGTAGAGCTGCGGCGTCATGGTTGTAACTGGGAAATTGTTAATTTAGGTGCCAATGGTACCTATGTGGAGGGTAAACGCATCAATGAAGCTCCCATCCGAGATGGAGCCATGATTCGTTTAGCTCGCTCTGGCCCTCAGATTCAAATTTTATTGGGAACATCCAGCGTCAAGGATGGGCAAAAAACAACTCCTCCCAAACAATCCCCCGCCGAGCCGAAACCTGATAAATCAAGAGACACTTTGATCCATCCCAGATCCGAAGATCGAGATGACGTCACCCAACTCGATACCTGATTTTCACAGGGATGAAGCGCGATTTGGAATTAACTGCATGAAAACTCTCTTAGCTCAAACAGGTAAAACATTGAAGCCGGTCAATGCTTTTCCCCAGTGTATAGCCGTGTGCAGTATAACAACATACAATTGACTGCATTAATGCTGTGATGTAGAAATCATCACACAATTTAATCGCTATGCACCTAAACGGCCTACCTCTCTATTCGCTAGCCCTCAAAAATGCAATCAACCCTCACACCCTGACTGTCGCTCCCGATACTCCTCTAATAGAGGTTCTGCATCTAATGGCGCAGGTGAGAAGCAGTTGTCCAGTGCGGGGTGAAAATCCGTTGCTGGAAGTCGAGGAAACTAGCGAATCTTTCCAAGAGAGGTTAAAACGAGCCAGCTGTGTTTTGGCGATCGAAGGGTCAGAGTTAGTCGGCATATTTACAGAACGGGATATCGTTAGGCTGACTGCTGGCGGAATGGACTTCAAAACTCTGAAGGTGGCCGATGTAATGAGCCATCCAGTGATTACCCTCACCCAATCCGATTCTTACGATATATTCAATGCGCTATCAATCTTTCGTCAGCATCGCATTCGCCACCTGCCAATTTTAGACCCGGAAGGTCAGATCGTAGGGATGCTGACGCCGGGAAGCATTCGCGCATCGATGCAACCCGCCAATCTCCTGACTCGATTGTGGTCTGTAGCAGACGTGATGTCAGCTCAAGTCATTCATGCGCCCATGACTGCATCTGTGCTGAATTTAGCGCAGTTGATGGCAGAGTATCGGGTTAGCTGTGTGGTAATCGCCAGGATGGAGGAACAAGATCTGAGGACTGAGGAAAAAGCACTTCAGGACTCGATATTGAGCTTGAGCGATTCAGGCAAAAGTCTCAGACGAGAGCATTTCCTCAAACCAGTGGGGATTGTCACTGAGGGAGATGTGGTGAAGTTTCAGGCGCTAGAGCTGAACTTATCGCAGTTGCAGGCGCAAGAGGTAATGAGTACGCCGTTATTTTGTCTGGGGCCTGATGAATCGCTTTGGGTCGCCCACCAGGAGATGCAACGGCGGCACGTGCGGCGCTTGGTAGTGGTGGGTCATCAGGGGGAATTGCTGGGTGTTGTGTCCCAAACCAGCCTGCTGCAAGTGCTAGATCCAACCGAAATGTACGGCGTTATTGAGGCGTTACAGCAAGCGGTAGACGATCGCACAATTGAATTAAGAAACGCTAACCAGCAATTGCAGAAGCAGATTGCTTATCGTGTGAAGGCGGAGGAGGAACTGCAAAAAGCTCACGACGACTTAAAAAGACAGGTTGACAAACGGACTGCCGAACTACAAGCAGCTAATCTGCTTCTAAAAGAGGACATCGCCAAGCGTCAGCAGGTAGAAGAAGCATTGCGGCAATCGGAAGCGCAATTAAGAGAACAAGCAAACCAGCTGGAACTTGCGCTGCACGAATTACAACGCACTCAAAGCCAACTGATTCAGACTGAAAAGATGTCCAGTCTGGGACAGCTGGTTGCTGGTGTGGCTCACGAAATCAATAATCCGGTCAGCTTCATCCACGGTAATCTACCTTATGCCACTCAATATGTCCGAGATTTGCTGCACTTGGTTCACCTCTACCAGCAACACTATACCCTGCCGATTCCGGCAATTCAAGCGCAGGCTGACGCGATCGATCTTAATTTTTTGCTGGAAGATTTGCCTAAGTTGTTGGCTTCGATGCAGTTGGGGGTAGAACGCATCCGCCAGATTGTTCTGTCCCTACGGAACTTCTCGCGGCTGGATCAGGCTGAGATGAAGCCGGTTGACCTTCATGAGGGAATTGATAGCACTCTGCTGATCTTGCAGAATCGACTCAAGCCAAGGTCAGGACATCCGGGTATTTTGGTTATTAAGGAGTACGGCGACCTACCACCTGTGAACTGTTATGCTGGGCAGCTAAACCAGGTGTTTATGAATATATTAAGTAATGCTGTTGACGCTTTGGATGAGAGCGAAAGTCTTAAGGGCTTACAAAATATTCCGCAGTCAGGGAGCGAAGTCGAACACCGTGTCGGTACGATCCGAATTCGCACTGAAGTGCTAAACGGCGATTGGGTGACGATCCGGTTTGCGGACAACGGGCCGGGAATGACGGAGACAGTACTTAAGAAGTTGTTCGATCCTTTTTATACAACTAAGCCTCCAGGTAAAGGCACTGGTTTAGGCTTGTCTATTAGCTATCAGATTGTGGTTGAAAAACACGGGGGTCACTTGAAGTGTTTTTCAGCACCGGGACAGGGAACTGAATTTGCGATCGAAATTCCCACCCTGCTGGTGAATAAATAAGCTTGTCGCCAATAATTAATGGGAATTTGCTAATTTCTGACCCTCACGCCTGATTCTGTTAGCGATCGCAGAACCAGAGGAATTGCCGGTGGTTTTTTAAATTGATATGCTGGAGGTGAGCGACTAGCGATCGTAACAGTTATACACATAAATATTTTCAGATCTAATACCTGTGATTACCCTAACTCTGCTGCATCCTAGCCAGTCCACTCCGGTTCAAAGTTGGACTTTTGGCCCTGAATCAGTGATTCGGATTGGTCGGTCAAAAGATAATGACATCATAATTTTCAGTTCTGTGGTCTCCCGCAATCATGTTGAGCTATGGAACAATGGTACTGAGTGGGAAATAATTAATTTTGGGGCTAATGGAACTTATGTGGATAATGAAGCGATCGCTCAGCGTCAGGTTGTAGATGGGATGATCTTTCGTTTGGGAAGTTCTGGGCCGAAAATTCAAATTTTGCTGGACAAAGGAGACCCAGATGCAGTAATAAAGAAGGAACAGGAAAAGCGCCAACCAGATGCAAATACAGAACAAGCATTTAAAGAGTCAGAGACTTACCTAACCAGTCGCAGAGGAAAAAGCATAGATGAAGAGTCGTAAACCGATACTCAGGGTCTATCTATCCTTGAAATAGAGCTAATGGCTAATTGCTGCGATCGCTTATTGGCTGCATTCACAACTGTTTTTTAAATGGAGCATAATACCAGAGGAAAGTCCAGGCCAGAGGGGAGTATTTACATTAGCTTTTCGCAAACCTTCGGCTGTCCAAGAATTACAATTTCTCAATATGGAATAACTTCCTTTTGCTTCATAAAAGCTACTGTGAGATGAGTGACCCTGACTAATTCGGATTTTTCTACCCCGATCATCCAGTTGGAATGAATCGTTAATAAATTTCATTAAATTAAGATAATCAGTCTGACTGACGCCGACACATCTTCTTTCAATATGATTGGGAATAACTTGATACCATTGTACGTCCATGACAGAAGGTGTAGGGAGAAATAAGGCATTGAAGGTAGTCATAAGATTTAGATCTGCCAAGGTAGGAGTAGTCAGATAAAAGGCTCTATCTCCCCAACCAAAACTTAAATAGTTATAGTTAGTTTCTGAGTTATTTTTAATGTCATCTATCTTTAGATATATTTTCCAATCAAAGATATCATTCTTAACGGGAACCACAATATTTGTGTGGATTCCCGTGTCAGAGACGCAGATAGTCAAGTGGCAGTTTGACTGGGAAGAATTACACCATTTTGTGGGAGTGAAGTAACCGATGGTAAGGACAGTCAAAATTGATAAAGTGGAAAACACTAAATAGCGACAGATTTTTTTGAGATAGCGCATTTTAGGGTATTATAGCAACCGATGAGTCAGTTAGGACGTTCTTAATCCCTGAAACCCTTGATTCTAAACCCTTCTTCCCCTAGCCCCTAGTCCCTAGCTATATTTTGGTTGGCGGCTGTGGCAGGTGGTGGCGTTTATCGTGGGTAGGCGTAGCTGGCGCTAGGTATAGCCATTCGAGAAGGGTAGGTTAGAATAGCAGATATAGTTTACCTATAATCCTAATTCCAAGAACATTGCAACTATTATTGAAAGTAACTAGGAGTTAAATTATGAGTATGCAACAATCCGTTATCAGGCAGAGTGACTTACTCAATCAGTTGGTGCTGGATCGCCGCACGGCGGAAGAACTGGGCCGGGTTGATTATTTGTGGCTAAATCCTAAAGCTCACCGAGTAGAAGGGTTTACCTGTAAGTCGGGATTTTTGGGTGGCAAAAAACGATCGTTTATTTGGGATCGAATTGAATCAATTGGTGCTGATGGCATCATGGTGAACTTCAATGCCGAGGAATTTGCCGACCCAGAAAAATCTGAGCAAGTATTTTCTCTGATCGGTCATGAAGTTTGGACGAAAGCTGGTGATAAGGCTGGTAAGGTGGTGGACTATTTATTAGTTCCCCAAACTGGTGCTGTGATAAATTACTTATTTTCTTCTAGCGGTTGGCGTGGGGTATTGGATGGGATCTATCTACTTGCGCTTACAGATATTTCCAGTATCGGTAGCAAACGGTTGCTTGTGCCAGATTCAGTTGTTCAAAATCCTCAATATTATGCGGAGGGATTAAATCAAAAGGTTAGTCAAGCAGCAGAATTTATCCAGGAAGATTATCACAAAACTCAGACTGAATTGGAGGGGATGAGGCGCGGGGCTCAAAATGTGGCCGGGCAATGGCAAGACAAAGCTAAACTGATGGCCGGACAAGCTAAAGAAAAGGCTCAAGATGTAGCTGGACAAGCCAAAGAAAGGGCTCAAGATGTGGCTGGACAAGTTAAAGAAAGGGCTCAAGATGTGGCTGGACAAGTTAAAGAAAAAATTGCCGATCTTAAAGCAAGTCAGCCCCTAGAACATGAGCCAAATGCTGCTCTACCTCCTGCTCCAGATATTATTGAAATAAAGGCTGAAGTAATCAGGGAAGATTAAGAGGAAAAGTCAAAGGATTTTAGTTGATTGATTGGGGAGGGAGGGATGCGATCGCATTCCTCCCTTTTGGCTAAAACTAACATCTTGCAGATGACTAAATAAGCTTTGATGGGCGGGCGGGACGCCCACCCCACAAGATTAAGATTGCTTGAGGAACAGATAAGATGCCTGTTTCTAACAATAGTGCAAGATGTGAGTTAAAATAGATAAAAAAAATGGCAACGTATCCCTTCTCATTTCAAATATTTTTGTAGGAGAATTATGTTATGACAGCAACCATACAAGCATCGTCAAAGCGCTACTACTCTCCAGAAGAATATTTAGAACTGGAGTCAGCAGCGGAATACAAAAACGAATACCGCGACGGAGAAATAGTACCTATGACGGGTGGAACTACCAATCACAATCAGATAGCGCTCAATGTAAGTGTTGCCTTAAGCATCGCTTTTAAACAGCAGGACTATCGAGTCTTCATAGGTGATGTGCGCCTGTGGATAACCAGAAAGCGATTTTACACTTATCCAGATGTAATGGTAATTTATGGAAAACCAGAGTATTTTAATGAGCGGAAGGATACCATTACCAACCCTCAAGTAATTATGGAAGTTTTATCGAAATCTACTAAAGCTTACGATCGAGGCGATAAGTTTAAGGCTTACAAAACTATTCCAACTTTTCAAGAGTACATTCTGATCGACCAAACCAAAATTCAGATTGAGCAGTATTCTAAAACAGCCAATAAGCGATGGTTGTATCGCGAGTACGATGACGAAGATACGGCGCTAGTTTTTAATTCTTTAGAGCTAGAAGTTTCCCTGTTAGATGTCTACGAAAAGGTTAATTTTGAGGAAACTGAAAGCGAAGAGAATGGAGAAGCGTGACTACGCAAAAGTCAAAAGTCACTCAGTCAAAAGTCAAAAGTTAAAAATCCTTTGAGTGTCAGGCATTTTACTTCGTCTGAACTGAGGGGTTATTTCTGCCGCGCTGCACTACCGACCTTTTGCTTTCACTGCCCTAGATTCGACTGTGAATGTGGGAATATCTTGCAGTTCAGTTTCGGTCAGGCTGTATTGTTCGCAGACCAAACTCAGACGAGTAGCAGCAGTTTTAACGGCATTGACGGAATGGGTGAGGTCGCCCTGAAAATACAGGAGTGTGTTAACTTGTGGCTTAATCTGCCCGACTTGCTGTTTGTGGCGGCGCAGCACCAGTTCTCCGCCTTCTAGATTGGGGGGGACTTGCACGTAAAGAACGCTGACCACCAGGGGAGGCTCAACTGTTTTGCAGTAAGACCGCAGGGAGCGATCGATATGCGGATCGACGCGGGAGCCTTCCACCAGCAGCAGGGGGTTGAGGTAGAAAGCGTTGCAGGTGGGCTGTAGGGCTTGGTCTAGATAAGGTTTGAAGAAGGGAAAACGTCGTTCTACTTCCCCAATTTCCGAACGTTGAAACACCACGGAAAACCCTTTGGTGCCAATGAAGTCGCGGTTGAGGTTGTTGACGGCAAGATAAGAGCAGGCGAGAATTTCTCCTCGCAGGTCGTTGAGATAATCTAGAGGGAAGGCGTTGGGATGTCGATGATAGTATTTCAAGGCGCTTACTCCTTTCTGGCTGAAAGAATATCTATAAAAGCCGCAGAGGGGCTCCAGGGGCAGAGGGGCAGAGGGGAAAAAGAATGATAGATAATCTTCTGGCCCGAAGGGAGTAAAGAGTTTAGGAGGTTTTAAGGAGCGATCGCCTTTCGCTCATAACTACCATCATTCAATGCTCTGTTTACTTGAGGCAAGTGCATCAAGCAACATCTTCTAAAACAAAGCGCTTCGCGATCGAATTCTAAGGATTCGCTACGGCAAAAGTATTACATTTGGCGGGATTGCCCGTCTGAATACCCTGCTTGAACCAACGCACTCGCTGAGCCGAACTACCGTGGGTAAAAGTCTCTGGAACAACATACCCCTTCGCTTGACTTTGCAGGCGATCGTCCCCAATACTGCTGGCAGCATTCAACGCTTCCTCAATATCGCCTTCTTCAAGAATCTGCCGCGATCGATTAGCATGGTTTGCCCAGATCCCAGCGAAACAGTCCGCTTGTAACTCCTGTCGAACTGAAAGCTGATTCGCCTCTATGCGAGTGGCTTGACGCTGCAATGTCTGAACTTGTCGGGTAATGCCCATTAGATTCTGGACGTGGTGACCAACTTCGTGAGCAATTACATAAGCTTGGGCAAAGTCTCCCGGTGCGTTGAACTTATACTTCAAATCCCTATAAAAGCTTAAGTCAATGTAGAGCTTTCGATCGCCTGGGCAATAGAACGGCCCTACTGCCGATCGCGCATAGCCACAGGCAGACTCTACTGTGTCCGAATAGAGAACTAACGTAGGTTCCGAATAAGTCTTGCCCATTTGCTGAAACAGGCTATTCCAGGTATCCTCCGTATCTGCTAGGACAACCGAAACGAAATCAGCCATGCGATCGTTCGCAGCAGTTGGTTGTGTTTGTGGAGACTGGGAGTAAGGACGATCGCTCCTATCTCTTCCTTGCTGCAACACCACGCTGGGATCGCCCCCTAAGAAGGCAACTATCAGCGCCAGAACGATTGTCCCTATACCACCCCCCACTACAGGGCCAGAAAGCCCTGTTCCGCGCCTGTCCTCAACATTGGTACTTCTACGACCGAATTCCCAGCGCATAACTTCAAATCTCCAAACTACTCAAGCTGACAGAAGTGACCAAGGTGCTATTTCACCTAACCCAGACTTTCCACAATCCACTTAAAATATTAGCGATCGCCTTCATCTAAATCATCTGCCAGAGGGACGGCTCTAATTAATAGACAGTCCTACTTAGGGAAGGCTATTATATCGCTGTGAGCGTTTTAATACAGCGCTTACCGCTGTTAAGAGGTACAGTATGCGAAGGGGAAGGGCGAAGCATGACCGTATTTCATCTTTGCTGATTACCAATAAATCATCTGCCGGAATGCGGAGCCCCTACTTAAAATGTACTTCATTACAGCGGGAACCGCTGTATGTACTTGTAAATAGCGAAGTTTCTAGAGAGAATTTACCATGTATATCGAAATTTAATCGAGTTCTATTTCGTTATTGCGAGCGAAGATTTCGATCGCTTCACTGCGAGTCAGCCGATCTTTATGAGCTAGAGCCGCCAGTTGCTCCCAAGCTGTATCTGTCAGGCGAATTGACCTCAAGCGTTTTGGTTCGCTTTGATAGTCCTGTTCAAACTTACCAGAGGCGGAACGCTTGCGACGCGAGGATTTCTGCCTGGTACCGGAATAGGGATCGGCTGGTTTTTCCTGGCGATCGAGAGTAAACAAGTAAATCAAAGTGTCAATCAGGCGATCGCTTTCCATAGGCATAATCTCCTTCGCGTGGAGCATATCCTGAATAATGACAAAATGCACTAATGTACCGAGAAACACCCGCGCTGCTGCTTCTGGATCGGGCAGTCCCAGTTCCTCATGAGACTTCAGGTATTTAAGGAGATGCTGAAAAACCTTTTTATCTACGTTACGAACAAAAATTTGAGCTAGTACCGGAAAACGACCTGATTCGCCAATAATCAGTCTTACTAAGTCTCGCAGTTCGTGTTTGTTCTTTACAGTTTTGATAATATTTGTCGCTAAGCGTCGCAGAACCTCAGCGGGTTCTCCTTCCCAAGATTTTGGGTCTTCGGGATTAAACGCTGCTTGAAATTCATTTTGCGTCAATTGCTCAATCAGGGCGGCGAACAAGCTTTCCTTATCTTGGAAGTAGCTATACACGGTAGTTTTGGATACACCAGCCGCTGCTGTTACCTTGTCCATCGTGGTCGCAGCATAGCCATGCTCTAAAAACTCTTGCATCGCACCTTTGAGGATGGCTTCGACTTTATCTGCTGACTGGGGACGTCCTGAGCGATCGCCATCTGCCTTTTTCATCTTTACTTGTTTTCGCTTGCTACTCTGCATTCTCAAGGATACCTCTTGACAATCTAAACTGTACGGTTTAGTTTTAAATTAATGAACTAAATCGTTTAGTTTACCTACATCACCCAGAAGGAAGCTTATGGTAAGCGATGCAACAGTTAAGGATTCCCTACTCCTCAAACCGATCCCCCGCCAGTTTGTAATACTTGGAATAGCAGGAAGTATTGGCATTATGGGGATAACAGCAGCGCGAGTCTTCAACTTAGAGTTACCGCAACCCGATACCGCCAAAGAAAGCCAAGTATCTGAGGCGATCGTACCCCAGGTAAAGACAGTGACGGCATTAGGCAGACTCGAACCGGCGGGAGAAGTGATCAAACTTTCCGCACCAGCGCAAAGTCAAGGGAGTCGGGTAGAAAAACTGCTGGTAAAAGAGGGAGATAGTATAAAAGCAGGACAAGTTATTGCGATTTTGGATAATCGCGATCGCCTGCAAGCAGCATCCGAGAAAGCCAAAGAAGCAGTGGAAGTCGCCCAAGCTAATCTGGCGAAAGTGCAAGCAGGCGCAAAGCTTGGGGAGATAGAAGCGCAAAAAGCCGAAATTGCGCGGACACAAGCACAGTTGCTAGGTGACGAAAGGGCGCAACGAGAAACCCTGGCAAGGTTAGAGGCGCAGTGGCAAGGTGAAAAAGCAGTACAGCAGGCGACATTGGCGAGGTTAGAAGCGCAGTCCGAAGGCGATAAAAGGGCGCAACAGGCAACCATCAAGAGACTGGAAGCGGAACTGAATAATGCCCGATCGGAATATCGCCGTTACGAACAATTGTATAAAGAGGGTGCGATCGCGCAATCATTATTTGAAAGCAAACGTTTAAATGTAGACACCTTTACCCAGCAATTAAGCGAAGCCAAAGCAATACTGACGAGAACCGACGCCACAGGGGCAAAGCAAATCGGCGAAGCTAAAGCCAACCTGGAACGAATTACCGTCACCGGAAGCAAGCAAATTAACGAAGCCAAAGCAGTTCTGGCCCGCATTCAATCCACTGGTAGCCAACAAATTAATTCCGCACAAGCCACACTCAACAAAATTGCCGAAGTGCGTCCGGTAGATGTAGCAGCAGCAAAAGCCGAACTAAGGCAAGCAGTTGCA
Source organism: Argonema galeatum A003/A1 (assembly GCF_023333595.1). Taxonomy (GTDB): domain Bacteria; phylum Cyanobacteriota; class Cyanobacteriia; order Cyanobacteriales; family Aerosakkonemataceae; genus Argonema; species Argonema galeatum. The sequence continues at coordinate 40,746 of NZ_JAIQZM010000023.1, read as the reverse complement.
GCCGAGAAAGAAGCTTTGACAAATTTAGAGCAAGCTTACGTCAAATCGCCTCAAGACGGCGTAATTTTCAAAATACATACTCGTTCTGGTGAAACCGTATCCAATGATGGCATCGTCGAAATTGGACAAGTTAGCCAAATGATGGCAGTTGCAGAGGTTTACCAAAGCGATGTCAGCAAAATCCAATTGGGGCAAAAAGTGCGGATATCTAGCAGTTCTCTGCCAAGCGAGATACATGGAAAAGTCGATCGCATCGGCTGGCAAATAGAACGCCAAAACGTGATCAACAGCGACCCCAGCGAAAATATTGACTCCAGAGTCGTGGAAGTCCACATTCGCCTAGATGAAGAATCAAGCCAGACAACTGCCAAATTCACCAACTTACAAGTCAAAACGACGATCGAACTATGATTGGATTTATTCAAGAACTGCGGCGACGTACACCCCTAGGATGGTTGCAACTCAGTCGCCATAGAAGCCGTCTTTTAGTAGCTTTGTCGGGTATTGCCTTTGCCGATGTGCTGATGTTCATGCAGCTGGGGTTTCAGAACGCCCTGTACGACAGCAACACCCGCCTCAACCGCGCCATACTTGCAGACATAGTTCTCATGAGTCCGCAAGCGCGTAACACCCAAAGTTTATCTACCTTTTCCCGGCGACGACTGTATCAAGCTTCCGATATACAAGGAGTGAAGTCTGCCGAAGCCATGTATATCAACACCGTCAGTTGGAAGAATCCCCAGACACGCAAAAAGACGATCGTGCAAGTCATTGCTTTTAACACCGAACAGCCAGCTTTAGACATCCCAGAAGTTAACGCCCAACTCAATAAGATTCAGTTACCGGATACCTTCCTATTTGATAAAGGCGCAAGAGGCGATTATCAACAGGTGTTTGACAAAATCGAGGCAGGTGGAGAAGTTACCACCGAAATAGATAAAAGAACAATCTCCATCAGCGGCTTATTTCAATTAGGGGCTTCCTTTGGTGCTGATGGCACCATAATTTCCAGCGATGAGAATTTTTTACGACTATTTCCCAAACGACAAGCTGGAAGTGTCAATCTGGGCTTAATTTATACTGAACCCGGCGCAGATTCATCTCAAGTAGCGACTGCATTAAAAGCCTACCTCCCCGATGACGTAAAAGTGCTAACCCGTGAGGAATTCATCAAATTTGAAGAAGACTATTGGAAAAGTGGAAGTCCCATCGGTTTTATTTTCGGTTTGGGAGTAACAATGGGGTTTATTGTTGGTGTGATTATCGTTTATCAAGTTCTTTCCACCGATGTAAATGCCCACATCAAAGAATACGCCACCTTCAAAGCAATGGGCTATCACAATTCATATCTGCTAGGAGTAATTTTTGAAGAAGCAATCATTTTAGCAGTCCTCGGTTTCATACCCGGTTTCGTAGTACCTTTGGGACTTTATAACTTAGCTAGAAATGCGACCAACTTACCAATTTACATGACTTTAGCGCGGGCGGTCATGGTTTTGTCATTAACCGCAATCATGTGTGTAATTTCAGGTGCGATCGCCACAGGCAAATTACAATCTGCCGATCCAGCCGATATGTTCTAAAGCCACAATTTAAAAACTCCATCTTATCTGCGTTTATCTGCGTGCATCTCTCTTCATCTGCGGTAAAAAATAAACCTATTCTGTAACTATAATTACCATGTCTTCTGTAATTTGTGTCCAAAATCTCAACCATTACTTTGGTAAAAGTCAAGTCCGCAAGCAAGCATTATTTGATATCAACTTGGATATAAATACTGGTGAAATCATCATTATGACTGGCCCTTCTGGTTCCGGCAAAACTACATTGCTAACTTTAGTGGGTGGGTTGCGTTCTGCCCAAGAAGGAAGTTTGCAAGTGTTAGGAAAAGAACTTTGCGGTGCAAATGAAAAACAATTAACAGAAGCGCGACGCCACAACGGTTATATCTTTCAAGCGCATAACCTGCACGGAAGTTTAACTGTACTGCAAAACGTGCGAATGGGTTTGGAAGTACAGCCGAGAATCCCACCAGCAGAAATGATCGATCGCTCAAAAAAAATGCTAGAAGCAGTCGGATTGGGAAATCGCATCAATTACTATCCAGATGACCTTTCAGGAGGACAAAAACAACGAGTAGCGATCGCGCGTGCTTTGGTAGGTCAACCTAAAATTGTACTTGCAGACGAACCTACCGCCGCCCTCGATAAAAAATCGGGACGGGATGTGGTAGAGTTGATGCAGAAATTAGCAAAAGAACAAGGTTGCACAATTTTGCTGGTAACACACGACAACCGCATTTTGGATATAGCCGATCGCATTATCTATATGGAAGATGGGCATCTGATCAGCGATGACAGCGTAAATGCCTTAGCAATAGCCGGATCAGGGGCTAGGGGCTAGAGAAGAGAGATCGGAAAAAATAGCCAAAAGATTGATTAACCCACATTCCGCACTTCAAAATATATAAGAATAGTATAGTGGCAGGGCGAAGCATTGCGGGATTAATTTTAACAGGACTTACGCAACGCCTCTATAAATTGTGTGTTTTTGTAGGGGTAATTCATGAATTACCCCTACAGGTAGTGTCTGTGCGTAAGTTCTGTTTAATTCAAAATCGAAACTTTAATTCCGCAATGCTTCGCCCCTACATAATCTTTTGGCGGTAACGGAGTAAACAACTATCAATCTTGGCAACAAGTTCTAACATATTCCGTAAAAACAGGAGATAAATTAAAGGAAATTTTCTCGCCTTCTATTGTTTTGAGTAAATAGCGTTTGCTCAAAGATTGTAAACCATTAATCAAGTCCGTTGACGACAAGGATAAAGCTTGTCTTAAATCTTCTCTTGACACAGGTTGATTAAACTTACTTAATTCTACAACAATCTGTTGTTCTATCAGGGATAATCTATCGAATAATTCATTGAGACGAAATTTAATATCTTCTGTCAACAGTAAACAATCTTCCTTTAAAAATTCAGATACTTTACCCATAAAAATATTTCTAATTAAGCTGGCAATATCCTTTAAATAAACAGGATTACCTTCATATAAATTAATTAAGGTTGGCCAACTTTCCTCATCTTTTAATTTCAGGTTTTTCAGAATTTCGGTATTATCTACACCTTCTAATTCCAAGCACTTAACAGGATATAATTCCTCATCTAAACAGAGCATTTCTTGGCATTGTTCTTGACCGATCAAAATTAAACTACTTTGATGCTCAATCTCTGTCATTTTTGTGAAAAAGGTTTTGTAGTCTTTATATTCAGTTTTGTACTGTCCCGCAAATTGTCCGCTGGTAAATAGTTCTTGCACATCATCAAGGATGATTAAACATTTTTGCTGGCGTAAAAGGTTGAATAATTGAGTTAATTTATTGTCAGTTTGAACAGGTTCGTGATTAATAAGTGTAAAAATTTCAGTAATAATGGTATCTAAAGAATTGGATAGTTTGATACTTTTCCAGATGATTACATCAAATTGTGGTAGATTTAGGTCAACAAACTGTTTAACTAGGGTGGTTTTACCAATTCCACTAAGCCCTAAAACCGAGATGAGGCGAGGGTTTTGAGTGGTTAACCAGTGGGATAGGGTTTGGAGTTCGAGAGTGCGATCGTAGAAATGGGTGATTTTGGGGGCTAGGGTTAAATCGTGATAAGGTGATTTAGATTGACTTTTAGTTATATTTTCTTGATTATCCTGGTTTGTATTATATAAAATTTGTGGACTAAAATGAAAATTATGATTACTACCGTTTACATGACAAATTTTTTGGTTTTGAGATGATTGGATATGTAACCTTTTGAAAGTAGAGCGAAAATTACGCTTATTAATATCTTCATCTAATTGTTCTGAAAAAACTTGCCAAAGTTTATAACCTATATCTCTAACATGACTTTCGCTTCGATTACATTGCTCTGCAATTTTATCATAAGTTTCTCCCTGCCAAACACCTTTAATCACAGTTTCCTGAATGTCATCTAAGTGTTTTCCTGTCTGGGCAAAAACTAACTCATCAGCAAATTGTAAAACTTCCTTAACATTCATAAAAGCTATATGAGATAAGCATTTGAGCTATTATAGCTGAATTTGGGCAGGTACTATCCGGCATTTTCCGATAAATCAGTTAAAATTTCGTTACAAAACTCTGGATCTAATCAGGCATTTTCCTATGGTGGTACATCTATATTTTGTTTTATAAAGTTGATTAAGACAACATACTAGAATTGTTCAAAAAGGAGACAAAAATGCCTAAAACTATAGATACACCAAACTTTGTCAAGCTTGAAATAGAAAAACTTCAAGTTAGCTCACCAAACATTGACAAAGTTATGGAAAAGTTTATTTGCACAGAGATTCTAGCTAAAGACCAAAAAAATACCGATACAGGTACATCAGGAGACGATAGAAAAGTTGATGATTAAAATAACGGGACTTAGACATTTTTCAGCCCCTTTGGGGCTGAAAAGCTCTCTGGGCAAGGGAAAGAGGTCGATCGCCTAAAAATGCCTGAAACCATTGGTGTCCCTGGACTTATGATTATTCGATGTCAAAGTCTTTAAGAGTCAGGGTTTGAAGCCATTTTATGGTCACATTTTGTCTAAGTCCCGATAACTAAAATGTAGATATATAGATATAATATCTACGTTGTTTTTTTACTATTAGCATTCCCGTTAAGATATTTCTTTACGGGAATGTGGTTATAAAAAGTGTAACATTTTCAAAGATTTATGTTTGTACCTCTCAACTTATCTCCAAAAGAAATAGAGCATCTTCGTTTAAATTCAACGATTTCCGAAAATGAATATTGTATTGAAACAGTTAATCCTTTTGGGAATTTTCCTGAAATTACTTATGTCTCTCCTCATGTAAGTATTTTGCCAGAAACTCTGACTAATTTTGAGAAAAAACTACAAGATAATGAAACTTATATCGAACAAATACAATACTTTTATCTTGGTTATGATGAATCGCAAAAAAAACAAATTTTAGAAGAAATAATACAGATAATTAAAAAGCGTGGATATAAAATCATCCTTTCTATCTTGAGTTTTATTCAACAATTACTAGAATTAGAAATTGACGATTATGAATGGAGATTTATTGAAAAAATTATCGAAATTTGTATATATATTAAGTCGCCCGAAATAACATTTTATATAGAAAAAATACTCACAAAAGTTTTAGATTATAGAAATATTGTTTTTTATATCTCGGATAGTCAAGATGCTCATTTTACCATGCACCTTGATCCTATGGATAGAAATTTTATGTTTATAGCAGTAGATTTAATTGTTTATCTATACTCATCTCCACAGGGCTACCCAATACCTACTGAAAATGTTTTTTTGCTATTTGATAGTTCAACTTATATCTGGTATAGAAAGCCGTCTATTTTGCCTCGTATAAACACACCACTAGAAAAACTCACTAGACAAGACATACTAGAATTTGTTGATTCATTAAGATTTAAATATGCTGATAAGCTCTTTCCTCAATATAATATGAATGATCAAAAAATGGTTTATTTTGAAATAATGACTAAGGTACTTAATGAAGTAAAAGTATGTGATAGCTACTTTGAGAATTCTACATATTTGTGGGAAAAAGGAGAATTCATCAAACCTTTAGCGATGCAGGCAAGTCGCAGATCAGATTGGTCAATTGAGCAAGCTTTCTCTCCTTTTCTATATGACAATGAGTGTTCTTTATGGATCTCAACAATGCCTCCTGTTATCAGACAGAAGAATATTTATAAAGAGTATGAGATCCGGGGAACATACTTTATAAACTATATATCTTGTGTTAAGATTGATACTCAAAAACTAACTGGTAAGAAAGCTGGTATTGATTGGCGTTACTCTAATGGACTGCAAGAGAATATGTATGAAATAGATTTACCTAATTATGTTGTTAGTGAGTTAATCAATTGTTTTAATGTATTGCAACTTCAGTTTTGTACTTTTGACATTATTTTTGATGGTAAAGACTACTATTTACTAGATATTAATTACAATGGACAATGGATTTTTTCAGATGAAAAATGTGACATGAAAATTACTCGTAAAATATTAAACTTTTTGGGAACAAGGAGTAATCTGAAAGTGCGATCGCCTATCTCATAGTTTCGATCAAACCAAAAAAGTGATCGATCAGATAATTAACTTAACAATCTGACGCACCCTACCGACTATGGTTGAAGATAGCGCTTTTTGGTAGAGGTTGGATGAGAGGCGATTCAATGGGGCCGATCGCCTTCTTAATCACACCACTATTACTGATTTTACCTTCTCAGGAAAAGCGGGATAAATAAACTTTTCCCTATCCTCTAAAGTCACATAATCCCGATCGATCGCCAATTGCATTACTTCCACCAAAAACTTTTTTAACTCTCCTAAAACTTGGTTTTTATCCAATTCATAATCATCATAATTATGCTCATAACCAAACTTCCTTAATTGACAACTAACCACCTCACCTATCGGCGTTAAAATTATTGTAATATGATAACTTTCGGCAAAATCTATACGGATGCTTTTACCCTGTTCTAATTCCCCAATTTGTTCGGGAAAGCGATCTTCTAGTAACATACAAATATCGGGGTCAAAAAACACGGCAAACTTGATATCTCCAATTTCGACAACAACCTGGCGATCGCAATCATAACAAAAACGACGTAATCCTAATTCAAACTCAGATAATTCTCCCAAAGGATCGTCAGGAGGTAACGCATAATTTTCTAAATTGCGATCGCCAATCTTAAAACTAAAATTAGTTGTTCTTTTCATCTTAACTTACCTCGTTTTCAATTAATTTTTATTTACCTTTTAACAATTGGATAAGCATATTTAATTGTTCCATCAGCATTTCTCCCTATTTGCACACAATAAACATTTTCCGTAATTATACCATCAGGATGATAAACTCTACCAATCGGACGCTTAAACTTAATAATATACTGCCCATAATACTTAGGAATTAACTTTTCTGCTATGACCCAATCTTGCTCATTTAACCATTGTCCTTGATCCTGATTCTTACTCGCCGATCTTCCCTGTAAATTACTAGATTTGAGCTTAGAACCATGATGACGGATAATATGATCGTAAACCTTAGTTGATTTTGGATTATCCCATTGAGGCTCTTTACCACTCCCTCGCCAAATACATCCACTCCCGACCTCAACCGTTGAATCAATAATATCTGCTTCAACAATCTCGATAGTTTCTAAATCATCTGATGACAATAAAATATCCTGTTTCGTATAATTGATATTGCAATTATAACATAAACTTGTGTGAGTGACAATCACACTACTGTTACCGATTTTACACTTTCAGGAAAAGCTGACGCAATAAACATCAGACAAAAAAAGTTATCGATGAGATAATTAACTTGACTATCTGACGCACCCTACAGACTATGGTTGAGTATAGCGCTTTTTGATAGAGGTTGGATGAGGTGCGATTCGATGGGACCGATCGCTTTGCTTCACGCAAGTGCTTTCCTAACGGCAGATGAGGCTTACCATTCAATATCTATAGTATAATTAGAAAACACTGGATCTCGACTAACTAAAATAGCATTTTCAGCTTTCGCTTGTGCAATTAATAACCGATCAAAAGGATCTTTATGATATAAGGGTAATTGCTCCAACTCTAGAATATGATTAACTTGAACCCCGATAAACTCTATCCGATTTTTTTGCTGATTGTTAATAATCTTTGCTAAAGGCTGATTTAAGGTCAATTTCCCCAACTGGGTTTTAATTTGTATTTCCCAGAGAGTCACAACACTTACCAAACGAGTATTTTCTTGATTTAACAATAAATCGAGCGCTTTTTTTGACAGCTTGGATGGATCGCTATCCCACCAAATAAAAGTATGAGTATCTAATAAAAATTTCATTGCGCCCAAAATTCATCAGGTAAAGGTTCATCAAAATCATCACTCATCACCATTGCACCTAAATTTAATCCAGCTTTAGGTGCAATCTTTTCCTGAATATAATTTATGGGAATCACTTTAGCAAAAGGCATATCCCCATTAGTCAAAACGATTTCTGTATTATCTTCTACTAAGGCTAGGAAATCTATTAAACTGATGGAATTTTGCTGAATATCAAATGTTTTTGTCAGCATTTTTACCCCTCAAAGTTTTGTAACTCTATCATATTCTACTTTTGTCTATGGTAAGTCCCAATTATAACATAAAGCTGCTTTTGGAGCGATCGCTTTTTGGACATGGTGCGTTTTTCGGCTGCGTTAGCATAGTGCGATCGCCTATTTCGTAGGGTGCGTCAGACAAAAAAGTTATTGATGAGATAATTAACTTAACAATCTGACGCACCCTACAGGCTATGGTTGAGGATAGCACTTTTTGGTAGAGGTTGGATGAGGTGCGATTCAATGGGACCGATCGCTTCCCCGTGAATACAACATTTTATATGCTATCATTTGGTTTTTCTCCGGGTATAAAAAACTTAGTGATACTGCCCAAAATTTAATTGAAGATATAGACAATATAAAATATATTAGTGTGGCGAGTGCTTGGGAGATGGCAATTAAGCAAAGTAAAGGAAAACTTACTTTATCTCTCCCTTTAGATGATTATATTCAAGAAAAAATCAAGCTGGAAGATTTTCAATTACTAAATATAGTGCGATCGCTTATCTCATAGTTTTCATCAAACCAAAAAAGTTATTGATGAGATAATTAACTTGACTATCTGACGCACCCTACAGACTATGGTTGAGTTTCAAATTCATTAGCAAATCTGACTGAAATTTCATTGAAATTATTAGTCATCTATTCTATTCCATAATTCAGAAATAGGTCGCGTTTCTCCTGCTTTTACTTGTTGTAAAGCACGTTGTAAACTCGCTTTAATTTCTTCAACAGGGGTATCATCAGGATCGCATTCAGACTCATCTTCATTAGTCAGTAAAACAATTACTTTCACACGACTAGGTGCAGGAACATTGAGATTGCTATCTAAAATTAATTGACCTTTTTCATCAATTGTTCCCATCATTTCAAATGCTTGCATAATTGATTCTCCTCAAACATTCTGTGTAACTGCTCCAACTCTAGAATATGATTAACTTGAACACCAATAAACTCTATACCATTTTTTTGCTGATTGTTAATAATCTTTGCTAAAGGCTTGTAAATCTATTATATTCTACTTTTGTCTATGGTTGTCCACAATTATAACAGAAAATTCTGTCGGTGACAATCGCACTACTATTACCGATTTTACACTCTCAGGAAAAGCTGACGCAATAATGGACTCATATCAAATACCTAAATGTTACAGATTGTAGAGTAGGGGCGGGTTTTGACTTTAATCTTATCGATAGGAATCAAGCTCTTTGGCTAAACCCGCCCCTACCCATTTGCACTAATTGATAGAATTTTGGATTTTGGATTTTGGATTGGTAAATTTCACCTGCCCCTCTTCCCTAGCCCCTCTTCCAGATGGCAAAATAGAAAAAGTATTTACTCCAACTGTTGTCTGATGGAAGCCCATAGTTCATCTCTAGAATTCACACTCCAACAACTGCGCGAAGTACGGGCTGTTTTGCTTCGTCTGCACAAAGCACTACTCGAATCTGAGCGCGTTGTTTATGAGCAGTTTTACGGAAGAATTCAATCAAAAGGTGAGTTTTTCCGATTAGTCGTCGATCATGAATGGTTTAGCTGGCTGCGCCCTATATCTCAATTTATCGTCCAAATCGATGAAACGCTCAGTTCTAAAGAACCTGTAACCTTGAATCAAGCCAATGAGCTTCTCGAAGAAGCGCGAAAGTTGCTTTCGCTTGGGGAAGAGGGAACGGCTGTACCGAATCGATACTATAGGGCTATCCAACGCGATCCTGATGTTGCTTTGCTTCATGGAGAAGTATCGAAACTACTACAACAGGAAGGGAGGTGACAAGTCATTCGATTTGGGATTGAATTTTTCAATCTGAAATCTAAAGTGGTTGCATCGTTAGTACATGAGTGATATCGTCAAATTTTCTGTTGTCATTGTGGGTTAAATTTTTACCGCAGATGAAGACAGATGAACGCAGATGAACGCAGATAAGAAGGCGAATTTTTTAGCTAAGGATGCTACCGGAGATGATATAAGATGTAGGTTTGGTTTAGCTTCGCTCAACCAAACCTACAACTGCTCAAATTTCAGATTGCACATTTTAAATTTAAAAATTCAATCTGAAATCTCAAATTATAGCAACCGCCAAGGCAGTTAGGGCGTTCTAAATCCCTGAAACCCTTAATTCTAAACCCTTCTTCCCCTAGCCCCTAGTCCCTAGCTATATTATTGTTGAGGTTTTGCTTGCAGAACTTCCTTAGCGGATATGCCTTCATTCTGAGTGCCAAAATACCACAGGGTTGCTGCCGCCTCAGCGCGAGTTACAGATTTCTTCGGCTGGAATAGGGTAGTGTAACCAAAAACCCGGCGAATATTAGAAGTATCTCCATTCTGGAAATCTGTCAAAACCGATCGCAACGCCTTCGGGTCAATCTTGGCCACATCTTGGAAACCCCAAGTTTGTTTCACGGAGTCAATAGTGGCAGTTGACACCAGACGGGTATCCAAAGGCAGTTTCCAAACTAGCATCTGTTCCCGCGTTAGAGCTGCACCAGGGCGAAATAACACCGCTGTGCTGTCGCCAGAAAGCGGACTGGGAATCAAACCTGCTTCAGCTAATCCTTGAATAGCTGGAAAATCGGGGTCAGTTCGAGGTACATCCTGAAAAGTCGGTTGAGATGAATCTGTTGCCAAACGAATTTGTTTGGCGGGATTGTTGGCATATATCTGATTATTGGTAGCAATCAGCCAACGGGCAAACTCGCGGTGGCTGATGGGTTTGTTGGGTTCAAACTGCCTGCTGGTGGCAGATGGATTTGGTTTGGAACTACCTGGATTGAGCGCCAGTACTCCTAATTGCGCTAAGTCGGCAATGTGGGAACGCAATTCGGTTGGGGCTTTGTTGATGTCGGAAAAAACAAGTGAATTAGATGTGTTGGTGGGGTTGTTTGCTTGAGGAGTTGCGGTTGGCTGGGCGGTAGGGGTTGGTGTAGGGGTAGGGGCAAGGGGGGTAGCGTTGGCGGTGGGTTGCGCGGCTGTGTCGCTGCGATCGCGCAGGTACTCGATTGTAAATTCGGTTGCGGCTTTTGAATTTTGTTCGGCAGCTGCTTGAGTGGGTGAAGGCGTCGCGGTAGAGTCGGTATTTGTCCCATTACTCTGAATGGGTTGGATGGAAACGGTGACTTTCAAGTCATTTCGGCGAGCCTCAAAGGTGCCGCCTACTTCATCTGTAGTAGGCTGGCTGAGCAATTGCCAATTACTATCTTGAAACTGCTTTTGGTAAAAGTTCTGAACCAGGTTGACGGGATCGGCGCTAGTCCAGCGAGTTGTGGAGTTGCCGTCAGATTGTGCTGTTGGTGGCGTGACTTGCTGTAGTTCAGCTAGGGGATATTGGGGAATTTCTGATGGGAAGTCAGATGGGAGTTGAGCCAGGGTTTGATTCTGAGCTTTTGGATCTGTAGCTGATTGCTCAAATGCGATCGCGTTATCTTTTAGTTTGGGGTCTGCCGCCAAAGACTGCTCTAGGTTTTTGCCAGCTGGACTGTCGGCGCAGCCAGTCAAGGAGGCCAGCAGCAAAGTAACTAAACTCAGTAATATAGCAGGTCGTCTGGAAGGAAACACAGTTTAGCCAGAGAAATCGTCTCCACCCTACCCTAGCGCAATTTAGTCATTAGTCGTGGGAGTGAGAAACTGGATTTTCTTTATAATATTGAAATGACCAGGTTTATCCACGACCAATTCGCCAAAGATTATTTAGAAGAATTGCTAGCACCTTTTGGGGAAGTGAAAGCGCCGCGTCGCGTTTCTGCGGAAGTCCGGGAAATCGATGTTTGGTTTGCGCCCACAACCAACACCGATATTTTAGGATTACTCGGTCGGTTAGCGGCAACGCCTTCTATTTTTGAACCATTCCGCAATGCAGTTTCTCCCACCGATATCAGAGGTTGCTTATCAAAACTTTTAACTCTCACCGGAGAGTTGCAGCGAGAAGCTAATCGTCAAAAAGAGCGGATAGCTGAGGAAAGTTTACCGCGTCTGTGGATTCTTTCCCCAACCGCGTCTGAATCCATCGTCAACGGATTTGGCGCTAGAATCGATCTAGAAAACTGGGGACAAGGAATTTATTTCTTGCCGTCATATTTGCGAAGTGCAATTGTAGTCATTCATCAGTTACCGAAAACGGAAGCTACCCTTTGGCTGAGAGTTTTAGGCAAAGGGCGAGTGCAGGAAGAAGCAATTGATGAGTTACAGCAACTTCCGCTAAATCATCCCTTACGTTCAAATGTTTTCAAATTGCTGACCAATTTTCAGGCTAATCTGCAAACAACAGAAAGTTTAGACCAAGAGGAGAGGAGTTTAATTATGAAGTTGTCACCTCTATATATTCAATGGGAACAAGAAGCTCTCAAGAGGGGAGAAGAACAAGGTGTTCAACAAGGAATGCGCCTGATGGTTGAGAGTATGTTGGAAGTTAAGTTTGGAGAAATTGATGAGGAATTAGCTCAAATTGTGGAGTCTTTAAGCCAATTGCCAGCTAAGGAGGTAACGCAGTTGATTATGCAGTGTAACCGCGAGCAGTTATTCGCGCGGTTTAGGGAGTAAAATTAACGGGGGTGCATTTGCCTCCCAAACCATCTACGATCGCGCAGGTATTAGCAGTTAACATTCCTATATAGGTACTAGCAGGAGTTCCCGCTTCGCTCAGACCGTCAGCCATCAGTTTTCGATCGGAAACTTTTACTTTCGCCTCTCTAGCTACTGTGTTAATTACCCGATCGTTGGCGGTTAATTCAGCGAAAATCGTGGGAACTCTGGCTTCTTTAACTTCTTTAACCAATTCTTTTACTCGTGCTGCTGTTGGCTGTTCTTCAGAGGAAAAGCCTTGCAGCGTACCTTCAACTGTCAGACCGTAAGCTTTGGCATAGTAACCCAAAGCATCGTGAGTTGTCACTAATTTGCGTTGCTGGGCGGGAATTGTGTTAATTTGAACTTTAATCCAGCTATCCACCTGTTTTAGTTCGTCTGTCAGCTTTTGGGCGTTACGGGTATAAAGATTTGCATTGGCTGGGGTAATATTAATCAATTGGTCGCGAATTGTATCTACCATTTGGATGCCATTCTGGGCATCGTGCCAGACGTGGGGGTCGGGTGTTTTCTCTGCCTCAGTTTGCTTTTCTTTACTATCGTGATGATGTTCTTCACCTATGAGTGGGTTAGGCACTGCTTTCTCATCGACAGCAATCTTAGGCGCTGAGTTGTTCGTTGCTTTAATCAAGTTGATGATGGTGGGTTCAAAGTCGTAGCCGCCATAGAGAACGAGTTGCGCCGTTTCAATGGCTTTGCGGTCTTCCGGTGTCGCTTGATAGGTGTGGGGGTCTTCATCGGCATCAATCAAACAGTTCAAGTCAACTGTGTCCTGGGCAATTTTTTCGGTCAAGTCGCACAGAACACTGTAAGATGCAACTACTTTCGGCTTTGCGATCGCTGTTGTTTGTGTGGTAGCCTTGGTGCTGGGACTGCATCCGGCTAGATTTGCTGCGATCGCTACTACCGCCACACCCCAAAACCACCGATTTTGCTCTTGCATCGTCTGCTCCTTAAGGTTATTTGCCGTTACTTCTTACAAACTTACCATTTTTATGAGAATGATACTCATTATTATAGAATTAAGTTAGTCGCACAAAGTGTTATCCATGCTGCAAGTCCAAAACCTAGCCGTAAGTTACCAGGGAGTTTGCGCCGTCAACAGTGTCAGCTTCTCCATCGAACCAGGAAAATTAGTTGGCGTGATTGGCCCGAACGGTGCGGGCAAAAGTACGATGATTAAAGCCATGCTGGGACTTATTGGTAGTTCCAGCGGTGTGGTAAAATTTTATTCGCGTCCGCTGAAACAGCAACTCAAACAAGTGGCTTATGTGCCGCAGCGATCGCAAATCGACTGGGATTACCCAATAACGGTGTGGAACGTGGTAATGATGTCTCGCACCGTACACACCGGCTGGTTTAAAGAACCCAGCTATCAATCCAAAGAAATTGTCAAAGCTGCTCTAAAACGAGTGGGAATGTGGGAATTGCAAAATCGTCAAATAGGGGAACTTTCCGGCGGACAGCAGCAGCGGGTATTTTTAGCACGCGCACTGGCGCAGCAAGCGGAATTGTTATTCTTTGACGAGCCATTTACTGCCATTGATAAAAAGACAGAAGAAATTGTCTTTGAGATTTTCTTTGAACTGAAAGCGCAAAACAAAACATTGCTAGTTATCAGCCACGATTTAGGAGAAAACTTGAGTTCTTATGACCGTTTTTTATTAATGAATAAACAACTGATTGCCGATGGCTCGAAGTCAGAAGTACTAACCGCTGTCAATCTTCAAAAAGCCTATGGTCACTTAACAATGATAAAGGAATTCGATGTTAGATTTTCTAATAGAACCGCTTAGTTTTGAATTTATGCGTCATGCCCTAGCGATCGCCATTTTGCTAGGAATTCTCTGCTCAGTCGTGGGCAGTTTCTTGATTGTACAACATATGGGCATGATGGGTGATGTAATTGCCCACTCAGTTTTACCCGGATTATCAATTGCCTTTTTCCTGGGAATTGATATTTCGATTGGTGCGTTTATCGCCGGTACGCTAAGTGCTTTGGTAGTTGCTTTGATTCGATCGCAATCTCGCCTCAAAGTCGATACAGCTATGGCATTAGTTTTGTCAAGTTTTTTGGCATTGGGAGTCACGCTGATCAAACTGTTAAAGACCAATAAGCTAGACCTCCACAATATTCTATTTGGAGATATCTTAGGAGTGACGCCAGGGGATGTTTGGCATACGCTAGCAATCACCATTACCATTTTACTTTTAGTAAAGCTCTTTTACAAAGAACTGCTTTTTTATACTTTCGATCCTTTAGGGGCGCAAGCTAGCGGTTTGCCGATAACTTGGATTTATTTAGGCTTGATTGCGGCAATTACGCTGACTGTAATTGCCAGTATGCAAACTGTAGGCGTCCTGCTGATTATTTCCTTGCTAATTGGCCCTGGCATTACGGCCTATTTATTAGTAAAAGAATTGCACCTGATGATGGGAGTGGGGGCGGTTGTCGGGATAATTGCCAGCGTCAGCGGTATGTATTTTAGCTACTACTGGGATATTCCATCGGGGCCAGCAATTGTATTAGTTGTTTTTGGGTTATTTTTACTAACACTATTGTTTAGCCCCTCGCAAGGAATATTGACTCGATTGTCAGCGACGAGTCGTTCTGCTTGGATTATGCAACAGCTAAATTACCTAAAAAAACGATAAGCGATCGCTTTTTTAACGGCAACCGAATTTTCATAGGGGTGCAACAAGCGCCTCCCTACTTCTGCTATTGAGGAAGCTGACCTTGCAGACGCCGAGCCGTTGTGCAGGTAGCGCAGCTGCATCCCAATTGGTCTAAAATAGGATTTCCCTGTTGCAGATTAAAGGTCAGCATTGGATTTCCCAGGCGCACCTGCGTAGCCTGTGCGGAGATCGCGGAGTCTGCGATCGGAGAGAATATCTCAGCAGCGTTGGCGGGATTAGCGATCAGCAGCAAAGCACCCAATAGCCCGGAGGAAGCAAGCAAAATCAAGGTAGCTTTGTTCATAATTTAAATCCTAGATTTTTTGGAAAGGTTAATTTAGCTGATTATAGCCTTTCCAAATCCTTGAGTGCGGGTGACTTTTGACCAAACTAGCAATTCGCCATTCGTACCACCTGCTGCCAGTTTATTGCCTTGGGGATGCCAAGCGAGACAGGAAAACCCTTTTGCTGCGCCTGGGAGAGTTTGGACGAGTTGTTTGGCTTTTTGCCAGAGACACACGACACCATCTTCGGCGGCGGAAGCGAGGAGAAAATTACCTGGTTGGAAGGAAATTGCCTGCACTATTCCATCGTGGATATCTAAAGCTCGTCCTTGCCAACCTGCTGACTCATCGGCGTCCTTTTCCCAGATGATAACGCTGAGTGCGGTGGCTACTGCTAATAAAGGATAGCCTATTCCTGTTACTGCTTCTGACCAAGTAACGGCTCTTATTTTACCAGGAAAGCCGCGCATTAACCAGGGTTGGGGGTTGTTCCACTGCCAAACTGTAATGGTGTTATCGAGATTGCCGGAAGCGATGAATTTGCCATCAAGCGACCAGGCGATCGCTAAACTGGTAGCAGATACTACTAAAATTTCCGGGTCTTCATCCCAATATTTAGTATCCCAAACTTTGATACCCTGATGACCTGCGATCGCAAGTTGTTGTCCGCTTGGATGCCAAGCCATACTTAATACTGAGGATGTCTCAAAATTAAGCGTAACGACAACTTCTCCCACCTCGGCATCCCAAACCTGCACGTAGCGCCCCATACTAAAGGCTAGTTCATTACAAGTGGGATTCCAAGCTAATTTATCCACCCAGTTAGGCGCATTTTCTAGAGTTGTAAGTAGTTCTGTTTCTCCTGACCGCAAGCGCCAAATTTTTACCTGTCCGTTTTGACCGCCAGCAGCTAAAAATTTGCCATCTTTGGAAAAGGCAAGACAATCTACAGATTGACCATCAGCAGTTTGCAATAAAGTTAAATTTCCTTCCACCCACAGCGCAACTTCCCCAGCACCAGAAACTGCGGCTAAGGTTTGATTATCCGGCGACCAAGTAATAGCAGTGACGTAATCTGAGAGTGTTCCTTGCCAAGGTTGGTGGAATAACTTTTTCGTAAGGCTGATTAAATTAGACATTGGCGAAAATCCTCTCTTAATTTGGCTTCGTCTAAATTGCGACCGATGAAGACTAATTCGTTTTTACGGGTTTCGTTGCGTTTCCAGGGCCGATCGCGCTTACCTTCAAATAACATATGTACGCCTTGGAAAACAAAGCGATTATCTTCACCAGCAACATTCAGAATCCCTTTCATGCGAAAGATATCTGTTCCTTGAGTTCGCAGTAATTCCCCTAACCAATCGTTCAACTTTTCCCCATTAACTGCACCAGATTCTACCAAAGCCACAGAATACACCGTTTCATCATGTTGGTGAGTATCTTCACCCAAAAAGTTGGGATCGATTGACAAAGCGCGATTCAAATCAAATGCTTGCACACCCAAAAGCGCATCCATTTCTAATTCAGAATTGCGGGTGCGGTAGATTTTAGCCATTACATTCATCGTCCGAATCCGCTTTTCTAATTCATCCAACTGTTCTGGCGTCACCAAATCAGTTTTATTAATTAAAATCACATCGGCAAAAGCAATTTGTTCCTGCGCTTCATCCGCATCCCAATGTTCCCAGATATGCTTGGCATCCACTACCGTTACTACAGCATCCAACTGCAACTGGGTACGCATATCTTCATCTACGAAGAAGGTTTGAATTACCGGCGCTGGGTCAGCCAAACCAGTTGTTTCAATTACCAGATGGTCGAATTTATGACGGCGTTTCATCAAGTTGGCGATAATCCGAATTAAATCGCCTCGAACGGTACAGCAAATACAACCGTTGTTCATTTCAAAAATTTCTTCATCGGCATTGATAATTAACTGATTATCGATACCCACTTCTCCGAACTCGTTGACAATCACGGCTACCTTCTTGCCGTGTTCGTGAGTCAGGATGCGATTGAGTAGGGTGGTTTTACCCGCACCCAGATAGCCAGTCAGAACCGTTACGGGTACGAAGTCCGTCGTTGCCGCATTCACCACGATGAATTCCTCTCGCGCTATTTACATAATGATAACCATTATTATATTATAAAAGCGGTGGAATAAATAGTTGCTTGATAAGTGCAGATGAACGCCAATGAGTTTATCTGCCTTTATCTGCGTGGATATGCGGTAAAAAATATATACTTCGCACGGGCATAAATGGGCGAAGCATTCCGTGAATAATTTGTTGGTTGAAACCAAAGATCTTGGACGGAATGCTTCGCCCCTACAGGGATAAAAAAAGCTCGGTCACAGACCGATCTGAGTATAATTTGATATCCTTAAATATTTTGCTAATAATAGAAACCTTATTGCAACTAATTATTAAGTATTTGTACCCCTCGATCGGACATTGCTGGCGATTTAACCTGGGAGCCAGATCGAATCAGTCGTTGAAGGTGGGTAGGATTTTGGAACTTGTAGGCCCGATCGCCAAGCGTACCCATCATGGGAATCGCCCATCTTAAGCTGGGTAATTTCCTGCTATTCCCCATCCCCCAGTTCGATCGCCTAGACCAGGCCAGTATTTTTCTTCACAAAACTTAATGTCCGCTTATTGAGAAATAATATAATCTAGATTTCAACTTGTTGAAAAAGATAATCAACAAGTTAGAACCTCGATCGATAATAAACGCCTCCAAATCTGGAGGCGAAAAGTCTTCCCCCTGCTGGTTTGGGGGGTAGGGGGGCTATTGCTTCCTGCTAATAATTTTCGATCGCCCTTTTACAACTCAAAGGAGTCTTGGAACGCTATGGATTTTTTTTCTAACGAATCACTTTACTACGGCAGCGGCAACGATCTAATTACCATAGGCGATCGCACAGTCAACATCTTTGCAGGCGATGGTAACAACATCATCAACACTCGATTGGGCGGCGGTTTCATCTACGCCGGATCGGGCCGTGACATTATTGATGCAGGCGATGGTAACAACACCATTTTTGCAGGCGAAGGAATCAACCTAATTAGCACTGGTATGGGTGATGATTTGATTACCGGAGGTTCCAGCGGTGATTTCATCAGTGCGGGAGACGGTCGCAACATTATTGTTGCTGGTGAAGGCAACAATCGCGTGTTATCGGGTTCAGGCAAAGACCTAATCTATGCTGGTGCTGGCGATGACATCATCTATGGCGGCGCGGGTAAGGACATTATCTATGCAGGAGACGGGAACAACGTCATTAACGCTGGAATAGGTAACGATACGGTTTACATCGGTAGTGGCAAAGATAAGATCGTTCTTGAAGGCGGTCAAGGATCTGTTACCGTCATGGGGTTTGATACCACTAAAGATAAACTCCGTCTCGGAGAAAGCTTACTTGGCAAGTCTTTAACATTTGTCACCCAAGGTACAGATACCTTGGTGAGGGCAGGTACAGACCTACTTGCCACCTTGAAAAATGTCACCAAAGCTTCTCAAGCCGTGGTAGATAATGGAGCTATCTATCGTTACACGGCAACCGACTTAGGTTCCCTGAGTACAAATCCTAACAGTGCGGTTGTGGCTGCTTCAATTAATGATTTTGGACAGATTGCAGGGCGCTATGATACGGGGGCAACGTTTACCAATCAGAACGCCACAACGGGGGCTACCCAAACGAGTAACGTGCGCCAAGCATTCATTTGGGAAAACGGCACGCAAACAGCACTCACCAGCACGGGTGTGAAGAACGGTCAGTCGGACTTTGGGGCAGCAAATGGTACAACTCTTACCATGCTTACACCTACCGTCAATACGATCGCTAATACCGGGATTATTTTGGGAACAGGCGATGAAGTGCGTCAACCCGTGCCTAAAGCGACCGATCGCGCCCTAGTTTGGCAAACCGGTAACTACAACCTCACTATTAATGACTTTGGTGGTATTGAGAGTTACTTCTTCGATACCAACAACAGCAGCCAGATTGTAGGTCGCAATATCCTATCTTCGGGTTACGAGAAAACCATCTACTCAGAAAATGGCGTTGTCAAGGAACTAGCAGCTCTAGGCGGTGATGGTGGTACTGCACGCGGTATCAACAACAAGGGACAGATCGTCGGCTATGTAGACAGCGATGCCACTCTTAATGATAAATTCGTCAACACTGCTGTCATCTGGGAGAAAGATGCTCAAGGTGTTTATCAACTCAAAAATCTTGGCAACTTTGGCGCAGAACAAGCCACATTGCGCGATATCAATAATGCAGGTCAAATCGTGGGAGCGAGCAACAGTGGTTCTGGGGCAACTGCAACGAGTACGCCATTCCTACTGAGAGGGGATGAGTTTACCGCACTTGGTAGCCTTGGCGGTCAAACTGGTTCTGTCAACGGAATCAACGAATTCGGACAAATAGTGGGAGCTTCTCAAATCGGTTCGGGCAGCAATCATGCCTATATTTGGAATGGTGGTGTGATGAGCGATTTGAATAACTTAGTCACCACACCATTGACCTATAACGGTGCAACTGTAACCCTGACTAATGCAGCGAGCGTTAATAATTTTGGGGATATCGTTGTTACGGGAACCTACACCTACAAGGATGCTGCGGGTAAAGATCAGACCGGAACTCGATCGTACCAGCTGAAGGCAACTGCATAGGGTGAATTTTCTCCACCCTTTTTAGTTACAGCGCTTTGCCACTGAGTGAAGTACACCTTGTAGGGGCTCTCGCATTGCGGAATAAACGTTTCGGTTTTAAGTTAACTCATATTCCGCAATGCGAGAGCCCTGTACTTGACTCGCCTGCAAGCCGCTGTAATTCGTAACTCCGACCATCGCATTCTCGACACTAATCAGTGCTGCTCTGCTTAATACACCTCATCATGGCTACCGATATCTACAAACACAGCCTTTCCGTCTTCTGTAAAGTAGAACAATACTCTCTCATCGTAATCTACACTAAAACTCCAAAATTCCTTAAGCTGGCCCGATAGTTTATGCGTTTTCAAACTCGGATCGTAAGGATCTACAGTGAACTGTTCCAATTTTTGCCAAAACTTTTCCTCTAAATCTGTGTTGCCTTTAATACGCTTTTTAAAAGCCCGTTTGAATGGAGAACTAAAACTAACTTCCACGATCATTCCTCTATCAGTTGTCTCAGTTCGTTAAGATTGGAAGAAAACTTCAGTTCTCCTTTTTGCTGTTCGACCTGCGCTGACTTGAAGTTCTCATCTATCTCGTCACGGCGTTCTTCACGAATGTATTGCTTCAACAACAGTTGAATTTCTAGCTTTTCATCTGTAGAAAGACTTTTGATTACCTCAATTACATCATTAAAAGTCATCATTTCCAAAGCCTCATTGTACTTACCTACTTTCTAATTAACTCTGCACACATCACAAGATTAAAAATCTACGCTCGACTTCTAAACTGGGACTTCCCACGCCATCCTCATCTTCTTTGGTGTTCGGTTAGGTGGGCAAAAGCTATTAATTTTCCAAAAAAGGCAGGATAACTTCTGCTAACTGTTGTTTTTGCGCCAGTTTCATCGCGTATCCGGCGGCGTGACCCGCTGCTACTACCGCTACGGGAGTATTGAAAATATTTGTGACAAAATCTTGCAAAAATTGGTGATATAGGTCTGGTTTGTAATCCAATCGAGGCCGAGAAGATTCGCCAAATCCCGGCCAATCTAATGCTATCACTTGAAACTTAGAAGCTAATAATTTTGCCAATCCTGCCATTTCCAACCGCGTGGAAACGGTGCTGAAAGCTGGTAAGAGTAAAACAGGCGTTCCTTGTCCGAGGGTTTCGTAAACCACCCGCAGTTGTTGTCCTTGCCAATTCCAGAAATATTCTTGGCGGACACCACCTAGAGCGATATTATTTGTTTCAAAAGTTGCTGTCATCATGGAGTGCTGAGTGTTGAGTAAGTTGGGTTTTGTACCTCAAATCATCATTTTAACTCATTGAGCTTTTATCTGGAGGTAGAACCTCCCAAGATTACATTCCCAGGTAGAACCTGGGAACGAGAAATGACCAATGACCAATGACTAACTTGCTATCTAGTCAAGCAGTTATTTAGCTGTTGGTGCAGTTGCAGTTTATTTAAGGATCGTCCGATCAATACGAGTTGATTGCTGGGTTTTCCTTGCCAATCTTCGTCTTTCAAATCATAGCGTTTGCCACTTAGCTGAAAGATGTGACGCCTCGGACTTTCTTTAAACCAGAGAATTCCTTTAGCGCGAAAGACATCTGCGGACATTCTTTCTTGTAAAAATGCCTGAAATTTCTTGACTGCAAAAGGTCGATCGCTGCGGAAGGAAACGGATACAAAACCGTCGTTGACTAGGTGCTTTGAATCTCGATCGCCTTCAGTTAAATAAGTGTCTGGCTGGGATAATCCTACATCTAAGATTAGCGGTAGGGGGACTTGACCGTATTGCGATCGCAAAATTCTTGCCCCTTCTTTCACCGTCTCGACGTAGTTCTCCAATTCTCTTACTTTTTCTTCTGGCACCAAATCTGTTTTGTTCAACAATATTATATCACCATAAGCAATCTGCTTGATAGCTGCTTCACTGTCAAAACTATCCGGTGTAAACGTCTCTACATCCACAACCGTAAGTACAGAATCTAGGCTAGTAAAATCCCGTAATTCCGTTCCTACAAATGTGATGATAATTGGCAATGGATCGGCAACTCCTGTAGTTTCTATGACCAAATAATCAATCCTGTCTTGCCGTTCTAAAACCCGGTAAACCGCATCGATTAATCCATCATTAATTGTACAACAAATGCAGCCATTGCTCAATTCTATCATGTCTTCATCAATGGAAACCAATAGCTGGCTGTCGATATTGATATCGCCCAACTCGTTAACTAATACAGCTACTTTTAAATTATCTGTATTTTTAATAATTTGATTCAGCAATGTAGTTTTGCCGCTACCGAGAAACCCGGTAATGATAGTTACCGGCAGTCCCCGTTTTGTTTCATCGTAAATCAAGTCTTCCGTTGGTGTGATTAGATTCTTCATTTGACGTTAAATTTGATTAATTATGAGCTTGTGCAGACATTAATTTCTGATAGAACAGCGCCTTGTTTTTCATGGTTTGAAAGATATTGTAAAACCCATTAGCGCGGGAAGGT
Source organism: Argonema galeatum A003/A1 (assembly GCF_023333595.1). Taxonomy (GTDB): domain Bacteria; phylum Cyanobacteriota; class Cyanobacteriia; order Cyanobacteriales; family Aerosakkonemataceae; genus Argonema; species Argonema galeatum. Next base: position 17,867 of record NZ_JAIQZM010000023.1, on the reverse strand, counting down.
GTCAAACTTACATTCAAACCAGTATCCTGAATAAAATCTGGTGTAACTTGCAATATTTCTGCGGGGGTTAATCCGTTCATCCCTTCAATCACGGGGGCGATGAAGTAAGTCAGTCAAAGGGGAGGTATGGGCCTTTGTCATAGCGGTGGGGTGACAATCTTAAACTTAATAATGAGAATCATTATATAATAAATTAGAGTCTATTTACGCAATAGTTTGTGAAAATAGTACTTTACTCTAAATCTATGTACTTTTCCAAGCCCTGAATTTGAGGGTCTGGGAATTGTTTGATGACGCGCCACAAAACAGTATAACTGCCATCTTGGCGACGATAAACTGGTCGAAAGGCGATGAGTAAATCGATGCTGGGCGTCTGGAGTAACGCATTGAGATTGCGGCGCTGGCTGCGGGAAATGCGATCGCCATTTAGAAGAATTTCTGGCAACTGAAACTGGATTGTCCTGACCAGATAAGTATGATTTAGCACGGCTGGTGCTTCAGTAAGGATAGATTCTGACAAGCCAAAATTTTGTTGCTTTCCAGTAATGAATCTTCTGCGGTCTGCTTGCAATGGCTCTAACTCATTCGGCGGTTGATAAGTGAGGAAAAATTGTTGTGTAAAAACGGAAACATCGGTCAAGGAGTAATCGATATTTTCTAAAGGAATATCGCCCAAGTCTACCAGAAAGCCATAATTTAGTTCTGGTTGCACAATCTGGAAATTGTTATCTGCAATCTGAATTTCCAGTCGGGGAGTAAATCCATCGAATGGCTTGAATAAAGGTGGGAAAGAAAAACGTTCTGCGGTGGTGGGCAAGAGGCGATTGCGTAGTTTATCTCGATTTTGGCGGTAAAATTCAGCGTTGAGAATGCGGGTTATGCCTGTATTAGGTATAGTGAGAAATTGGTTGTATGGCTCAACTTCAGCGCGATAAAGAGCGTAAGGGTTGTTTGGATCGCTTAAGCTAACTTCATCTGGAACGATAAATTCGGTTCCGCGTGGAAAATTTCTTTGTGCTTGCGCTAATAATGTTTTAGCGGTTAAGAGAGTGGTATTTACCTGCACTGGAGGTACGATCGCAGGTGGAAACGGCGGCACATAATCGGCGATCGCGTTTTTACCAGTTCTACCAATTAGGGTTGGTTCTGCGGGGGGCAGATCGGGTAACGGCGATAATCGAGGTGTCGGCGGTACAGAAATGTCGCCGCGTACAATTGGAATGCCTAAAATAGGGTCGCGTCGGCTAGAGACAAATTCCCCCACTCCATCAAGCATAACCAGACGATGGTCAAGTACTGGCCGAAGGGAATCTAGTTTTTGGGTGGAATTATAGAGAAAGCAGTAAACTCGTACCTGTTCTGCACTCAGAGATCCAACTGCTGGCAAGTCATCAAAGGTAGCGGTAGCAGTAGGGGCGCAAAGGATGTTTGGAAATTGGTAGTAGTCTTTGAGCAAACGATCGACAGATGATGTGTACAGGAAGAGTTGCCCCCGAACAGATCTTACTTGGTTGGGGTCTGGACTGACGATCGCTCTTTCAATCTCGGCAATTAAATATATCTGTTTCTGCACCAGTTGTTGCGCGGGGGGCCAAAAATCCTGCGGTTCGCTGGGCTGATAAATTGTTGATGGATCTTCGATCGCTAGGACTTGCAGGGGTTGGGACAGCAAACCTAGCATCAAAAGTAGTGAGAAGTAGTAGCGCATCGCCTTCAATTTTAGATTTTAGTTTTAGATTTTAGATTAGCGGCATCCTCAGCACTTTGCTATATAATACTCGGTGATGAGGATTTCGCACTCGCAGTTGATATCATGTCCGGTTGCATTGTTAGTACATGAGTGAGATCGTCAAATTGTCTGTTGTCATCGGTGGTTAAATTTTTACCGCAGATGAAGACAGATGCACGCAGATGCACGCAGATATGAAAACGCAACTTTTTTAGCTACCCTATGCGTAAGGACATGATATCGAGTTGTTTTGACTCACCCCAAAATCCAAAATCCAAAATCCAAAATCCAAAATGCAAAATGCCAAGCTTACTTGTGGATGCCAAAAACTTGCTCTGTGACTTAATCGCTCGCTATCGCTCCCAAGTTGACTATTTGGCGATTCGACTGGAAGAAGCAGAAGGAACTGATATTTTCCTGCGAGGAGACAAGATAGAAACGCTTTCCCAAGGCATCTCAATTGGTGGACAGGTTAGAGCTTGTTATAAAGGAGGTTGGGGTTTTGCTAGCTTCAACCAACTTTCGACACTAAAAGAACGAGTTGAAGAAGCGATCGCAGCTGCGCGAATAGTCGGAGATGAAGAAACTATTCTAGCGCCTGTAGATCCCGTCCAGGATATCGTAAAACTGCCTCTTACCGGCACCGATCCGCGTAAAATCCCCTTATCTGACAAAAAAGCATTGTGCGATCGCTACACCGAAATTCTCCGCAGCGTAGATAAGCGAATTACCACCACCTCCGTGCTATACAGCGACAGCGCCCAGCGGATCTTTCTGGCCACCTCCGAAGACACTATGCTAGAGCAATCTTGGGTGGATATGGAAATGCGCTTTGCCGCCACCGCACGGAATGGCGACACCGTACAAACCGGACGAGAAACCACAGGTTCCCGCAAAGCATACGAAGATTTAACCAATCTGGACGCCCAAATTCGCAGTGCCGGTCAACGCGCTGTGGACGCCCTCGCACTGCCTCCCGTCAAAGGTAACACTTACACGGTAGTAATTGACCCGATTCTCACCGGCTTATTTGTCCACGAAGCTTTCGGACACCTCTCAGAAGCCGACATGGCTTATGAAAACCCAGACTTGCTGGAAGTGATGACTCTGGGACGCCGATTCGGGCCAAGAGAACTGCAAATCTTTGACGGTGCGTTACCTCCAGGTCATCGTGGCAGCTATTTTTACGATGATGAAGGAACGCCAGCTACCACTACCCAGCTAATTAAAGATGGGGTTTTGGTAGGACGGCTGCATTCTCGCGAAACAGCTGGCAAACTGGGTGAAGAACCGACTGGCAATGCGCGTTGTCTCAACTACCATTTTCCGCCTCTAGTGCGGATGACGAATACTTGGATTGAGCGTGGGAATACGCCTGTCAAGGATTTATTTACGGATATCAAAGAAGGTGTTTATGCGCGGAATTGGTTGGGTGGGATGACGAATGGGGAGATGTTCACCTTTAGCGCCGGTGAAGCTTGGATGATTCGCAATGGAGAAATTGCCGAACCAGTGCGGGATGTGACGCTTTCCGGGAATGTGTTTACAACTTTAGCTGATATTGAAGCTCTAGGCGATGACTTCTATTGGGATGAGTCCGGCGGTTGCGGTAAAGGCGGACAAAGCGGTTTGCCAGTTGGTTGTGGTGGGCCTTCTTTGCGAATTCGCAATGTAGTTGTGGGTGGCGAAGCAGGGTAATCAAATATTTGGTATGTAGTTGCGCTTCAGCGCTATCTTAAAGAGCGCTAAAGCGCAACAACATACCTGAAAAATTTTATTAGCGGCGCTCGTCCGAACACGATATAATGCACTCCCCACCCAGTGCTACGCGATCGCGTCCTTCCTTTTTGGCTGTATAAAGAGCTTTGTCAGCCGCATTAATCAAATATTGTGGCAACAATCCTTTTTTCGGTACGGTACTAGCAACTCCCAGACTGACGGTAAGGCGATCGATCTTCAAACCCAAGGCCCGATCGCACACCCTAGACTGAGCGTGGGGAATCGCCAAATCGTGAATTGCCTGTCTGATCGCCTCTGCCACAATGACAGATCCAGAGGCATCAGTATTAGGTAGAATAACAGCAAATTCTTCGCCACCATAACGAGCAACTAAATCCTCCGGACGCTGGATCGCACTTTTAATAGTATCCGCCACCAGCCGCAAACAATCATCCCCTGCTAGATGACCGTAGGTATCGTTGTAGCTTTTGAAAAAATCGACATCCAACAATATTAAAGACAGGGGTGCAATTTCCCGTTTTAGCCGCTTCCACTCAGCGTTAAGATACTCATCAAATCGGCGACGATTGGCAATTTGAGTCAAACCATCGAGGTTCGCCAGTCGTCGGAGTACTTCCTCGCTCTTTTGCAGCGCCGCCTCTGCTTTTTTGCGCTGAATCATCGACCCTAATTGGGTTGCGATCGCATTGACTAGCTGTTGCGATCGCTCATTCGGGATCATTTCCTGGTTTTGGAAAAACACTAACACAGCCAGAACTTGGCGATCGAACACAATTGGAATTCCCAAAGCACCTTTGATCCCAGCTTCGGCTGCAATTTTAAGCCTCAGAAAAACCTGCTCCTTCTCGTGAGTTACATCAGCAATCCATTCAAATTTTTGGGATAACCAGATCCGTCCGGGTAACCCCTCACCAGGAGCAAAGCGAAATGTCTCGCTCTGACGGCGAAATTCATCCAGACGGACATCGCCGCCATACCAACCTCCAACATATTCCAGCACAGTTGCGTCTGGGGAAGGCATCCAAGCTTGCCCAAACTCCCAACCAAGAGTTTGACAAACGTTTGTCACAATTACTTCTAATGCTTCTTCCACATCAGTGGCAGAACTAATTGCTTGAGTTGTGGTCAATAAAAGTTGTAATTGTGCATTTTGCCTTTGCAGTTGTAACTGATACAGACGCAGACGCAATTGATGTTCTATTCGTACCAAAACCTCGATATGCTCAAAGGGTTTTGTGATGTAATCTACCCCACCCATAGTAAAAGCTTTTACTTTGTTAAAGATTGCATCCGAAGCACTGATGAAGATGACCGGAATATCACGACTTTGCTCCGAAGCTTTCAACTGTCGGCAAACTTCATAACCATCCATATCCGGCATTTTGATATCCAGCAAAATTAGATCGGGAGGGTTAGCTCGGATAGATTCAAGCGCCAGTTTACCATTAAGAGCAACCCGAAGCTTATACCCTTGATTGGATAAAATCCGAATTAATAACCTGATATTTTCTGGTGTATCATCGACAACTAAAATCTTGGTTTTGGATGTGAAATTCTGCCTCGAATTCATAAGCGATTCTAAAATGACTTTCTCCCCATTATAAGATAGGTGATCATCTCCCCTTTACCTTTAATTATAATAGTTCCGCGTTCTTCCAAAATAAATTGCTCCTTTAAGCGATCGTAAACGGCTGCTGTGACCTGAATTTCACCAGGGATACCAGTTGACTCCATCCGGGAAGCCACATTCACCGTATCCCCCCACAGATCGTAGATAAATTTAGTCAAACCAATCACCCCAGCTACCACCGCACCGATATTGATCCCGATGCGGAGACTGAAATTCTCGCCGTTTTGGGCGTTGAATCGGGTAATAGCCGCCTGCATATCGAGTGCCATTTGGGCGATCGCATCTGCGTGATCGGCACGAGGTGTCGGCATTCCTCCCACCACCATATAAGCATCCCCAATCGTCTTAATTTTCTCTAAATTATGCTGTTGAGATAATTGATCGAATTCGCTAAAAATCTGATTTAGAACCTTTACGAGTTCCGTAGAAGTTTTGTTTGATGCAAAATCAGTAAAACCTACTAAATCTGCAAATAAAACACTTACATCAGAAAAACTATCCCCAATAATCTGCTGGTTTGCTTGCAAACGTTTCGCAATCGATGGAGGCAGAATATTTAATAATAACTTTTCTGTTTGTTCCTGGGCATTTTTTCGAGCGGTAATATCAGAAACAGTTCCTTCGTAGTAAAGCAATTTCTCTTTAGAGTCCCTTACTGCACGAGCATTTTCAGAAATCCAAATAATTTTGCCATCCTTCCGATAAACTTGAGCCTCAAATTCGAGTACAGCATTATTCAGTTCCATTTCTTCGATAAACTCGCGCCTTCGATTCGGATCGACATAAAGCTTCTCTTCTATATTTTGAAGATTTGTCATCAACTCTTCGGGAGAATCATAACCATAAATTTTTGCCAGTGCTTGATTGGAACTTAGGTAACGACCGCTAGGGGTAGTTTGATAGATTCCTTCTACTGCATTTTCCACAATGCTGTGATAGCGTTCTTGAGTAATTCGCAGGATTTCTTCAGTTTGCTTGCGCTGGATCAGAGAACCTAATTGTGTTGAAACTGCGTTGACCAAATTAATGATGCGCGAATTGATAGCAGCAACCTTTTTCTTATAAAACACTAAAATTGCCAACACTTTGTCCTGAAAGACAATCGGAACTCCAAAGGCTGAATGTAAGCCAGTATCAGCAAGTTGAGAATGTAAAATAAATAGTTCTTTTTTTAGGGAAATATTTTCTACCCACTCCGGTTGCTTAGAAGTCCAGATTTTCCCTGGCAATCCAATATTATGAGCAAAAGTAATCGTTAAGCTTTGCTCTCTTAACTCTAAAAAACTGAAATCGTTACCGTACCAACCTTGGCTGCATTCTAAAACTTTATTATTGTCATCGGGAATCCAAGCTTCTCCATAGTTCCATTGGATATTCGTACAGACTAACTGCAAGACAGCATGAAAAGCTGAATGAACGTCATCCCGGTGAGTGATGGCTTGGGTTGCTGCTAATAATAGACGAAGTTCAACTTCTGCTTGTCGGCGTGCTTCTAGGTGGTTTTCGAGGAGTTTATTTTGTTCTATCAGTTGCAGTTGGAGTTGGCGGAGGCGTAGTTGATGCTCGATCCGAGCTAAAACTTCTAGAGGCTCGAAGGGTTTGGTGATATAGTCAACTCCGCCAACTGTAAAGGCATTGACTTTATTAATTGTTTCATCTAAAGCACTAATAAAGATGACTGGAATATCGCCTGTTTGCTCAGATGCTTTCAGATGTTTGCAAACTTCGTAGCCATCCATCTCTGGCATATTGATATCGAGCAAAATGAGGTCGGGAGGATTTGATTGGCAAGATTTTAATGCCAGTTTTCCACTAGGGGAAACTCGTACCTTATAGCCCTGTTCGGATAAAATTTTGGTCAATAATTTTAAGTTTTCTGGCTTATCATCCACAACTAGAATATTAGCTTTATGGGTAAGCCTTTGGCTTTCGTTCATAAGTTATCCACCGTATGAATTAAGGTTAATAATTGCTCAAATTCGTACTGGTCGATCATCGTGAGTAAAGCATACCCTAGAACTTCTTCTTGCTGGCTAATTTGCTCGATGGATATAGCGATCGCTCCCAAGTCTCCCTCAACGAGAGCCTGACGCAAACTCCCCAACACATCTTTAGGCAAAGCCGCCAGATGGGAGGGTTTCAAGGTTAGCGGTTCCATTAATGCTGTATCAGGGACAGAAGTTGATTCCTCATAAATAAACGACACACCTAAATGTTTGTGGATAATATCAAAAATCTCCTCTTCTCGGAAAGGTTTGCGAATAAAATCATCGCAACCCGCTGCCAAAACAGCCGTTTTCTCATCTGTAAAGGCACTAGCACTGAGGGCAATAATTACAGTATGGGGTATGGGGAATAGGCTATTTTTTTCCGCCCTGTTCTGCTCCCTCGATCGAATCTGCCTTGTTGCTTCATCGCCATCCATGACTGACATTCGCATATCCATCCAAATTAAGTGGGGTTGCCAATGCTCCCAGAGTGACAATGCCTCCCTACCATTGTTGGCTTCTTGTAGTTTAAAGCCAAGTGGGTTGAGGAGTTTGTGTAATAATTGGCGATTTACATTGCTATCATCGACAATGAGCATTCGATATTCTGGTTGGTTGGGGGCAAGGGCCTTGACGGGACGACGATCGGACCGCTGCTCGATTTCGCTCTCCGCCACCTGGTTCGCTTGAATGTCAAACTGAAATATAGTACCAGTAGTGGTTTCTTCCTGCTGTGACAAAGAAGCTGTGCCAGGGGTGAAGGCTATACCGTGACTGATGACGGTGATTTCACCCCCCATCAAGCGGATGAATTGGCGGCTAATCGTCAATCCCAATCCCGTTCCTTCTTGCACTTGTTGACCCGCTGTTGTTTGCACGAAGGGTTTGAAGAGGTTTTGGAGTTCATCAGCAGCAATCCCAACGCCTGTGTCTATGACTTGAAAGGTGATTGATTGGGAATTTTTTCTGCCCAGTTTGACTGTGAGGGATACGCTTCCTTGGCTGGTAAATTTAATGGAATTACCAATTAGGTTAATTAGGACTTGCCGCAATTTTACTTCATCAGTGCAGATATGTTGGGGCACATCGGCGGCCCGATCGCATTTTAACTGTAAGCCTTTTTCTTTGGCTTTCAAAGAAAACATATTTTCGACATCATTTAGCAGCAGGTAGAGGTCGAAGTTATTTTCATGGAGTGTCATGCGTCCGGCTTCAATTTTGGAGAGGTCTAGCACTTGGTTGATCAGGGTGAGCAAATGTTCGCCGCTGCGACGAATGATGCCGAGATTGTCTTGCTGTTCTTTGACGAGATTTGTGGCCCGACTCATGAGTTGGGAAAAGCCGAGAATGGCGTTGAGGGGCGTCCTCAGTTCGTGGCTCATGTTGGCCAGGAAGGTACTTTTGGCGCGGTTGGCTGATTCGGCGGCTTCTTTGGCGGTTTCGAGTTCGGCTTCGGCTTTTTTGCGATCGGTAATATCTCGTCCTACTGCTTGGTATTCTAGAAGGCGATCGGACTGGTCAAATATCGCCCGGTTAATCCACTGAGCCCAACGTATCTCTCCTTTGACAATTACCCGATTTTCAACTGAGGCTACTGGGTTTTCTTTGCTAATCGAATTCACGAAAGCAGCAACATATTCGCGGTCTTCCTCAAACACAACAGGTGCGTAGTGATAGCCGATAATTTCTTCTCGCCTCAGTCCAAAAAACCGACAAAAAGCTTCATTAACAAAAGTTACTTTTCCATCTCGTAAAAATCTAATAATCAGTTCTGTCTGATCTTCGATAATTCCTAGATAACGTGCTTCGCTCTGCCGTAATTGCACTTCTATCTGTTTGCGTTCGACTATTTCATGCTGTAATAATTGGTTAGTTTGACTTATTTGAGCGGTGCGATCTTCAACTTTTTCTTCCAGCGTCCGATAGAGAAGAGCGTTTTCTAGTGAGATGGCTGCTTGGGCAGAAATCAGTTGCAATATTTGCAGACGTCCGGGAGTAAAAGCACCTGTAACTAAATTATTTTCTAAGTAAAGTAAGCTAATCATTCTGCCTTGATTTTTGATCGGAGTACATAATACTGATTTGGGTTGCTGCTTTTTGATATAGGGGTCAGCCGCAAAAGTGGTGTCAGTGGTGACATCATCAATCACTAGAGTTTCTTGTGTGCGTTCTACATAATTGATCAAGGAAATGGGAAGATCTTGACTTTCGGTAAGTGGGAGCGATGGTAATTTAAGCTGTCCGTCTGTAAATTGAGCTTCGATCGCCCAGTTTTCTGTTTTAAATAAGAGAAGGTAGACTTTTTCCGCTCCCGTGTTTGACAACACTATTTGCATCAAAGTGGCGAGTAACTTATCTAGGTGAACTTCGCAGGAGATAGCTTGAGAAGCTTTTATCGCAGTTGCTACATCTATAGTATTTGAAACGCTGGAACTTGTAGATGTGATGGTTTCCCTAGTTATTTCGATCGATGTTTCTTGAGTAGAAAGGCTCTTTTTCTTATTCCGAAGCGGTAAGAATAGTTCGGGATAGCTAGCTTCTAGATGTTTAACTTTTGCTTTCGCTCCCCAGCGACCATAAGCATAGTAAGCATCAACTAAGTAAGTACGAGCTATCTTTTGGCGACCTAATGCCAGATAAAATTCTCCGGCGAGTTCGCTAGCAAGAGCTTGGTGTTGGACGTATTTATTTTCTTTGGCTCCAGATATGGCCCGATCGTAATATTCCATTGCTTCGAGACTTTGCCCCAAAACGCGAGCTTTTTCTGCTTCTACTAAGTCATATTTGTGCTGGTAATTCATGGGCGCGTGGTGCGCCCAATACCTCATTTTTTCTTGATTGGCTGCTACTTGGTTTAAGTCTTCTTGCAACTTCTCTGCACTTTCCGAATCGGCTTGAGAATAGTTAGCCAATAAAGCCAGTGAATAAAATAAATTATGCTCAGTAAAGATAATATTTGCTTGAATAAAGCCCGCATAGTTAACTGCTTTTTTACTATATTGTAAAGCTCTATCGTATTCCTTAAATAAATAACAAAGCATAGACTTAGCAAAATATATATAAAATATAGGAATTATGCTATTGAGCTTTGCAAGATAGGGCAAAGCTTCTTCTTCATTGAAAACTTCTCCAACCATTAGGCATCTTTCAAACGATATCCCCTGCAAATTAGCTACTAACTGATAGATAATTTTTGTTAAATAAATTGAGTGTTCTATTTTCAACTTTAACACTAGGTTGAGGTACTCACTCTGTTTTTCTGCCACAGTGTCCAAATATTCACCAGTATAGAATAAAGATTCACAGTAGTACGCTACTGCATAAGAAGCCCACTCTATATCGCCGATTTCTAAGCCACTTTGAATAGCTTGAATAAAATTATCTAAAATATTCCTAATATGTTCCTTGTTATGTTGAATATTAATTGCAATTGTCAGGATAGCTTTACAGCGAAATTCTCTAGCATTTAACTTATCTAATACTCGCAGGGAAAGCTGACCTAACTGATAAGCCAAATCGATATCAGGTATTAACCAAGCAACTAAAGCACCATAACTGCAATAGGCATTAACAGAAGCAGGCGCATTCCCATACTGGCGGGAGAGTTCGATAGTGGTGTACAAGATGGGTAAAACAAGGTTGCTTTCTGCAAAACAAGCCGCCGGATAGATCGAAAACAACATCTGCATTGCTGCTAGCTTGTGGGGGTCGGTCATGGGTGGCAAGTTAGCCAATTTTTCAAAGTCGAAGTCTTGCGGAGGGGATTGAGAAAGGGTTACTCCTAGCAGTTCTAGAGTTTGCAGTCCCATCTCTAAAACTGCTTGAATTTGGTTTTTCGCCATTATAAATTTAAGCTTTAATTCATATAATTTAACTCGATCGAGAGTAGATTCAGCTTTGGCGAGAGCGCGATCGCACAAAATTTCTCCACCTTCTATATTTGCGATCAAATATTCAGCTTCAGAGGCTTCTATATAAAGATCAAACGTTAATTTGTATTGGCGTTCCCAACTATTCTTATCTAAAAGCTCTATTCCTATATTAAAAAAGTTAACTGCCGCTTCGTAAGCTGTATTGGCTTTAGCTTTCTGTCCAGCAATAAGATTCAATTCAGCTAAATCATTTTTAGCAGACTGTTTTGTTAATAAATCCAATCCAAAATTCAATTGGTTTACTAGAGCAAAGATATTATCTTTGCGTTCTTCGGGGGTAGTATTTTTCAGTAATAGTTGACCGATTTTCAGGTGAGTTGCCTTTTTATCATCTTCAGGAATGAGAGAATAAGCAGCTTGCTGCACGCGATCGTGCAAAAATCGATAATCTACTTTTATATCCTGTAAATTTGACAATTCCTCGCCAGCAAAAAGTTGAGGAATTTTATAGTTTTCGCCAATCGGCAGAATCAACCCTGCTTGCAGTGCTGACCAGAGATAACCTGCGGTAACAACATTTGATTCTTCATTCACAATTGAGAGAATCTCTAAGTTAAATTGGTTTCCAACACAAGCCGCCAGTTTCAAAACTTTCTGAGTAGTTTCTGGAAGTTTGCGTATATTTCTGGCAACCAGATCGACCACGTTGTAATCGGTGATGCCAATGGCTTGTATTTCTTTGATATCCCACTGCCAACTATCCGTTTCTACTTGATAAACGATTAATCCTTCTGAGTAGAGAGTTTTGAATAGTTGAGTTAAGAAAAATGGATTCCCTTGGGTTTTATTGAAAACGAGTTCAGAAAACTGTTTGAGTCTCTTTGCATCTACATCGACGTTCAGCGTATCTCCGATTAATTGGCTGACATTAGCCAAAAACAGCGGTTTAACGATAATATCATTGACCCTTGTTTCTGTTTCGCGTATTTTTTCTAGGGTTTGAATCAAGGGATGGGTGGGGCTGACTTCGTTATCGCGATAGGCTCCAATCATCAACAAATATTTGCTATTATCGTCAGTAACGAGAAGCTGAATTAACTTCAAAGAAGCAGAATCAGCCCACTGCAAATCGTCGAGGAAAATTACCAACGGGTGTTCGGGTTGGCAAAAAACGCCAACAAAGTGCAGAAAAACTCGATTAAAGCGATTTTGAGCTTCTAATGCTCCCACTGAGGGAACTTCTGGCTGAGAACCGATAATCAGTTCCAGTTCCGGGATTACATCAATAACGATTTGTCCATTTGTACCGATCGCGTCTAAAAGTTTTACTTTCCAAACCGCAATCTGTTCATTGCTTTCAGTTAAGATATGACGGAGCAATTCACTAAAAGCTTGAATTAGAGCAGCATAGGGAATATTGCGTTTAAACTGGTCGAATTTACCGGAAATAAAATAACCCCTTGCTGCCACAATGGGTTTATGAACTTCGTTGACGATCGAAGTTTTGCCAATCCCGGAATAACCGGAAACGAGCATCAGTTCGATTTTAGATTTTGAATTTTGGATTGTGGATTGAGAATCTTCTGTTGCGGGTGACTCTTCCATCGGCGCGTCTTTGACCGCTATCCGGTCAAATGCTGCTAGTAACTCTGCAACTTCCGCTTCTCGTCCATAAAGTTTTTGGGGAATAAGCAGTTGAGTGCCGCGATCGCGAGTTCCCAAGCGAAAATTAGCAATCTCTCCCCTTGTTTCTAGCTCCTGCAAACAAGTTTCCAGGTCAAATTTCAACCCCGCCGCACTTTGATATCGTTCTTCCGCATTTTTCTCCATCAGCTTCATGACAATATGGGAGAGAACTGGCGGAATTTTCCCGTTTCCTTCGTTCAAAAGATGGGGTGGCACTGGTTTTTTGGCAATATGGCAGTGAATTAACTCCATCAAATCGTTGGTTATAAACGGTAACTGCCCTGTTAGCAGTTCGTAGAAGGTGACGCCGAGAGAATAAAAGTCACTGCGGTAGTCGATGGCGCGGTTCATTCTTCCCGTTTGTTCGGGGGAGATATAAGCCAGCGTTCCTTCCAATAAATGGGGATTCACAACTGCCTGCTGTTCTTTGGGGAGAGCGATCGCGATGCTAAAATCAGTTAGTTTTACTTCTCCTGTCTCCGGGTTAAAAATAATATTGCTCGGTTTAATATCTTTATGAATAATCGAAACTTTATGGAGTTGAGCTAAAATTTCCGCTAAAGAAATTGCGATTTGTAAAAAAGCTTTGATTTCAAGAGCTTGGAACTCAAATATCTGCTTTAGCGACTGACCGCCAAAGTCTTCTAGAATGAGGGCAAAACTGTTTTGATAATTTTCTAAACTGTAGGGTTTGACAATTCCCGCACAATCTATCTTTTGGGGAATTATAAATTCTTGCCTTAAACGGGTAATCTCTTCAATAGTTGGATATTCGTCCTTGAGGATTTTGATAATAACAGGCTGGCTCGTGCGATCGCGTTGTCCTCGGTAAACAAAAGTTTTGGAACTTTCGTAAATTATTTCGTTCATGGTATAGCCTGGAAGAAAAATCATGATTTTTACCTCTATTTTTCAATGTTTTAGGTTGCTCGCCTTCAATTATAGAGAGAATTATCCTCCGCCTCTGACCCAAAGCTGTAAATAGCCAAAGGGAGGAGGGGAGGATAAAGAAGAGGCTGAAAGGAAAATAGGGCATTACGATCCCCAAACTCCTACGATCGGGTAGATTTTAACTCTTCCTCATAAGCCAAAGGCAACACGCTATCGAACAGTTCCTTAAGTAATGCTGCTTTCTGGGGATCTTCGGGATACTGGTAATTATCCACCAACTCCTGATAGTCTTCCTGCGCCGAGACTTTGTAAGTGGCTTTGTGTTGGGAGATAGTTGGTAGCCAAGCTGTATGTAAGGTAAAACCAAAATTGAGTGCTTCTGGTTTCCCCTCCTTATTACTCAACTTGGACCTGGGGCCTTTTTGCAAATTATCTGCATCGAAAATCCAAATTTGCTTAATATCTTGGAAGAAAACAGTACAAACAATATAGCCATTTGTTGAGCTATCGTCGCTATCCTTACGGGGTACAAATTGAGGCGAACTCACCATATAGCCGTAATCAAAGTTGTAGAAGTCTTCAATTTGCATCGATGCAGTATTCAAGCGAAACAAGCCAGCGGGTTGACCTGTTTGAGCTAAGCCTAGAACTTTTTCCAGGGGTATTGTTGAAGGATAGTTTCGGTACAGGTAACACCCAAACTGAGTCATTAATTCGGGCCAAAGTCCAAAAGAAGTCCAGTAAATATTCTCTAGCTGTCGCGGAGGCATTCCTGAATTCAAGCGATCGCGGTAAGCGTACAATCCTGCACCCCACGTACAGTTCGCATCGAACATTACATTTGCACAGAGCGGCTCTTCATCTTGACTTTTGCCGTCAATTACATAACGCCCCATGCAACTAATATCCATATTATTTGTTTCCATTCCCGCTAAAAGCGAAGGAGCGGGGTCGTGGGGAGGATAAGCAGATAGATCGTATTGGCGCAACCACTCAGCCACATCCCAGGCGCAAATATGGGCAACGTGGATTGTAATTTCATCATTCGGATTGTCATAGTCCACCAGAAAGTGAGCCGCTTCTTTAGGAATTACGACTTTCCGCACCACAACTTCTGGAATCTCTGGATCGTTTGAGGCTGGATACTGTCCATTCACCAAATGATTGCGATTGACAATATAAAATTTCGATTCAGGAGATGGTGCTTTCTCTAGTAATTCTCTGAGCAAACTTTCCAAAGGCTTGTTTTCTGGCAAGGGGTTGTTTAGTAACTGCTCCAACCCAGTTGTAAAAGCTGTATCTAATAGGATTATGTAATCTTTGGTAATACCAATTTGGTGCATTGTTTGCTCGATCCTGAGAGGCGAACCATCAGGAAGTACCAATTTCCATCGCTCTAAAGAACCATCTCCTTTCCAGCGAAGCAGATAGACGAAATCCTGTAAGCCCTTGAATTTTTCCAAAAATTGACGAATTCTTGGAAAAAGTTTTTCTATTGCTTCCATTCCAGGTATACTGTCAATAAAATTATCTAAAGACCTGCCATAATTAACAGTGAACATTTCGCCTTCGTAGGGATCGAAGGCTGGATGAGCAGTGCTAAAAATGGGGGGAAAGATATAGGGAAGTTTAACTTCAGCGTGCCACTCTTTAGTTGTTCCTACTGGAGTGATTACTTTCAGACTTTGTGGATCGATTTCATACGGACGACCCGCATCATAATTGACTAGCAAGCGCTCGCGATCGTCTTGTTTAAATTTTACAGGCAGAAAAGCGGTATTTAACTCATTGCGAGCGCCCAGAAACAAAGAATACCTCAAAATGCCATAATTCTTAAAGCCCAACACAGCAAACCTCGTTCCCTTTTTGGTTGCCTCATCTATCCGATACTCAACAGTCTTAAGCAGTCGCGATTTTACGCTAACTTTCTGAGTTTGGGTAAAATCTAATCGGTAAACCATGCCATCGCCATTCAGGATCGAATCTCCCGTTTGGAACGGCAATCCTCCAGAATCAACCGTACCAACTGGTGCGACGATAAAAACATAACCCTGGATGTCGTTCGGTAATTCCCCCTCAACAACGTCGAGTTCAACATTGTCTAGTTCCTCTCGACGCGCAGTTATAATTGACTGGGGAACTTGATGGCAGTCAGATGTTGTCGCGATCGGGTTTTGAGTTGGTTGGTTCATGGTATTCCTCATTTTGTTAGGTAGATTGTAGTTATTTCTCGAAGTGCGGATACACTTCATCATCAAATAGTTTTTGGATCTCTTTTTTAATTTATGAAGGGTAAGGGAACTTTTCTACTAACTCATGGTAATCCTGCCTTACAGGGACGTTATATGTAGCTTGGCGGCTTCCGATATTCGGCAACCATTTTTTTCTGTTACAGTTTTGTCTTGAGTTTGTTGAAGCATAGTATTGGCGATCGAAATTGATTCCGGAACTTTACAGTAGTCTTGAGTCACAGCTTTAATTTGGTTTTGAGTAGGTTGGTTCATTTTACTCCTCACCGGGACTTACCTAGCTTGGCAAGATCCGATCGTAGGTTTTTCCGACCCTATCAGACAAAGTATCTTTTGTCAATGAATGGATATAGTTAAATGCCATCTGCTGGCTATTAAGTAAGCGATCGTAAATAAACTGAACATCCAGAAACCCGGTTTCTCCAACAATACCTTCGCCAAAATGAAAAATACCTTGATTCGTAGGTTGGGTTGAGGCACGAAACTAGGGCAAATGCGTTGGGTTTCGCTTCACTGAACATCCAGAAACCCGGTTTCTCCAAGAAACCCGGTTTCTCCAAGAAACCGGGTTTCTAAGGGCGCGGCAGTTTTACGTTTAATTATGTCCACCTACTTATCACCGTAACAAGGCTGCATCTACTTGTTGGCAAAGATGTTGTTGAGTAGAAGAGTTATCCAAAACCACATCAGCTTTGTTGCACTTCTCCTGAATTGACATTTGACTATTAATCCTCGCTTTCGCCTGCTCTAAAGTCAATTTATCTCGTTCCATCAATCTATTTAATTGTTGTTGTTCATCAGCAAATACTACCCAGATTTCTGTTACCAAATCTGTCATATTTGCTTCAAATAACAGAGGCACAACTAACACGACTGTCGAATGTAACGGTAATTCATCGATCGCACTCAGAAACCGATCGCGTACATAGGGGTGAATTTGTTGCTCTAACCAATATCTCTCGGTGGGATTATTGAAAACGATATTGCCCAACTCCTTACGGTTTAAAGTTCCTGAAGTTGTCATAATATCTGAGCCATAACGCTCTACTATTTGGTTGAGGATTGGCGAACCGGGTTCAACAGCTTCGCGAGCATAAATATCTGCATCAAAAATCGGAAAATTGTAGGTTTTGGCAAGATAATTTGATACAGTAGTTTTACCTGTGCTAATGCCGCCAGTTAGACCGATGAGGCGTCGGACTGGGGCATTGGGGTCAGTTTGGGCATTGGGCATTGTTCATCGAATTTTGAGTAAAGCTTGAAATAAGCCTTCCAAGGTATATTCTTTTGCCTCTACATCCACCCGTCCCAATAGTTGCTGACAGGTTTTGGAGGTTTGAGGGCCGATCGAAGCAATCCAAACTCCCTCTAGAAGATCTGCCGATCGCAATTCCCCGATGATCTGACAAAAATATTGCACAGTTTTGGAGCTAGCAAAAGTAATCGCATCCACGGCTTTGCGCTCTAGGGCATCCAAAGCTAAAGCTGGTACAGTGGTAGGACACTGGGACTGATAGGCTGGTACTTCGATGACAATAGCGCCTTTGGCAGTTAATTCCTGCACGAGGATTTCTCGTCCGCCAGTTTCCACTCTGGGAAAGAGAATTTTTTGGCCTTCCAACCCCTCTGGGAAGTTTTCGACGAGAGAATCTGCCACAAAGTCTGGCGGGATAAAATCGGGGTTGACGCAGTGTTGTTTGAGTCGTTGGGCTGTTTTTTTGCCAACTACGGCAATTTTCAGGGCAGCTAAGGCACGAACATCTTTCCCTTGTGCTTCCAGTCGTGCAAAGAAATAGTCCACGCCGTTGGTGGAAGTTAGGATTAACCAGTTAAAAGTTTGAATATTTGCGATCGCACGATCGAGACTCTCCCAACTGGAAGGCGGGCCAATTTCTAGGGTAGGCATTTCGATTACCATTGCGCCTGCTTGTTGCAAGAGGTTGGTAAACTCCTCAGATTGACCAACCGATCGCGTTACCAGGATGGTTTTGCCAGCGAGGGGAGACCCCACCCCCAACCCCTCCCCGTGGACGGGGAGGGGGGACCCCACCCCCAACCCCTCCCCGTGGACGGGGAGGGGGG